>JABWBL010000278.1 GCA_013360535.1 Planctomycetaceae bacterium | reverse complement strand
GGAGACCGCGCCGGCGGAGGCCGACAGCCTGCTGGATCAACTGGCGCACGCGCCGCGGTTGTCGGCGGGTGAGCTGGGGCGGCTGGGACAACTGGCGGTGCGGCTGGAACGCTGGGACGTGCTTCGGCGCGTGGTCGCGGACCTGGCCGAGGTGGACGGCGCGAGCGGCGAGTTCGACCTGCTGCGGGCGATTGCCGCCATTCATGAACGCAAGAACGTCGAAGCGCTGGCCATCCTGGAGTACCTGCGCGAGCAGAACCCGGCGGATTACGACGTGAACCTCTGGCGCGCCGTGGCGCTGCTGAACGCGCGCTCCTTCGAGGCCGCGCGGCAGACGCTGGAGGCCCTGCCGCCGGACGCGCCGCCGCCGACGGGCCTGATCGCGTTCTACTGGCACTACGCGCGCCAGGCGCGGTTGCTGGTCGCGGGCCTGTTCGTGGCCGGCTTCGCCGTCGCCTTGCTCGACACCACGATCCCGGTCTTCATCGGCCGCGTGGTCGGGCTGATCGCCAATCAGCCGCCGTCGAGCCTGCTCGGGCAGGCCTGGCCGGAGCTGCTGGGCATGGCGCTGGTGCTGCTGATCGCGCGGCCCGCGGCGATCCTGCTGCAGAACCTGTTCACGCACCAGGCCATCGCCGCGGGGTTGAGCAATCTCGTGCGCTGGCAGAGCCATTGGCACGTCGTGCGCCAGAGCTGGAGCTTCTTCCAGAACGACTTCGCCGGCCGCGTCGCCAACCGCGTGATGCAGACGGGGCCGGCCCTGCGCGAGAGCGTCGTCGCCGGCACCAACGCCGTGCTCTACATCCTGGTCTATGGCGGCAGCGCCATCCTGCTGATGTCGTCCAACGATGTCCGCCTCGCCCTGCCGGCGATGCTGTGGTTCGCCGCCTACGGCCTGCTGCTGTGGCGCTTCGTGCCGCGCCTGCGGCGCGGCTCGCGCGAGATGTCCGAGGTGCGCTCGGCGCTGACCGGCCGGGTGGTCGACAGCTACACCAACATCCTGACCGTGAAGCTGTTCGCGCGGCCGCAGGACGAGGACCAGTTCGTGCGCAGCTCGGTCGACGGAGCTCGGAAGGCTGAGCGCGAACGAGCCATCCGCCGCGCTGCGCGTGACCGAGGCCGGAGGCAGCTCCCGCAACTCGCCGAAACGCTCGATATCGGGCTTCCAGTGCCGCACGACTCGCGCTTCGCCGGGCGCGAGCGCCGCGAATAGCCCGACTTCGGCGTCCGCGACGGGCTCGCCATCCCGCAGCACGCGTCCGCGGATTCCGGTCGCGCGCTCGAGTTGCACGAGCACCTCCGCGGGCTCGGAACCCGGCTCCCAGGGGCCGATGATCCGCGGAGCGAAACCGGCGGCGACGGCGAACACTTGGAAGGTCTCGCTCGGACGCCGCAGCTCGCAGGCGCCCTGTTCGTCGCTGCGCGCCTCGCAACCGGCGAGCAACGCCCGCGAGAGGTCGGCCGCGTGAACGCGCGCGGCATGCACGGGAGCACCGGCCGCATCGACCACGCGCACGCGCAACGGAACGGGCGCGGCGAAGACGAGCTCGAGCTGCGTCTGGCCGGGCCGCACGCCGTCGAGAGTGATGGACTCGAACTTGTCGAGTTCGCTCGCCTCCAGCCGGTACGTGCCGTCCGGACTCGCGAGGTGGAACTCGAAGCGGCCCTCGGCGTCGCTCAGGGTGATCCGCGGGCTTCCTTCGGAGGCGCTCTGGCGGAGCTGCACGTTCACCCACTCGAGCGGCGCGCCCGACGAGTCCTTGACGGTTCCCGCGATGCAGCGGGACGGATCGACCTCGGCGGCCCGCAGCGTGAGGCTCAGCTCGGCTCCGGCGCGAAGCTCCACCTGCGTCGAGGCGGACCACGGTCGCTCGTGGCTCGCGACGAGCAGCGTCCACGCGCCGACTCCGAGGTCCGGGAACTCGAAGGCCCCGGTCGGGTCGCTGCGCACCGTGAAGGCACTGAGGAGCTCGAAGTCGTCGGGATCGTCCTTCAACGTGCCACGTCGCGCCAGAACGCGCGCACCGGCCACCGCGAGGCCCACGGAATCGACGACCCGACCGACGAGCGAGCCGCTGCCCTCGAGTTCGATGTCGCCGACCCACAACGTCGTCGCTGATCCCGGATCGAACGGCGTCATCCACCTGCGGTGGGCCGGAGCATCGACGGTCAGCGGCCACGGGCGCGTGGCCAGTGCATCGCGCAGCGTGAGCTCGAACGTGCCGTCCTGCGCGCTCCTCGCGATCGTCTCGGTGCCCACACGCACGACCGCGCCGCCGAGCGGTTGCAGGCTCGCGTCGAGCACACGACCGATCACCTTGTACTCGGTGGCAGCCGGATCCGACTCCGGGAGCGTCGTGGGATCGGGCGCCGATCGCTCGACCACGACCCGAGAGTCCGTCGCCGCCGCGTCCGTCGCCGCAGGTCCGCCTTCGCGCAAGCTCGCGTTCCCTTTCGCGAGCGCCGCCTCCGGCAGCGACACCTCTCCCGGCGAAATCCACCAGGCCACGAGCCCGAGCGCGACCACCGCGCAGGCCACCAGTCCCTTCGTCCCCATCGCTCCGAGCACTCCGAAAGCGCCTGCGCCCGCCGCGGCGACGTGCCGAGGCCGAAGCATGGGAAGCAAGGCCAGCGTCCAGCCTTCGCGTCCGGACGGATGCCGACGGTCGAGGCGCTCGCGCAGCTCGGCGAGCCCACGCGAGAGCCGCGAGCGCACGGTGCCGGGCGTCGTTCCGCTCCGGCGCGCGATCTCGTCGATCTCGAGCCCCTCGAAGTAACGCAGCAGCAGCGCATCGCGGCAGGCCTCCGTCAGGCCGCGCAGCGAGTGCAGCAGGAATTCCTGAGTGTCGAGTTGCTCGAGCAGGTGATCCGCAGACGGCGTGCGCTCGGGACGCGCCGAGTCACGCTCCCGCGCGCCACGGCGCGCGACCGAACGTCGCCACTGGCTCGCGAGCCTGCGCACGACCCCCGTCAGGAACGGTCGAACCTCGTCACTGGGCAGCTCGCGCGTTCCGCGCACGAGCCACGCATCCTGCGCCAGGTCGTCGGCGGTCGCCGCATCCCCCACGAGCGCACGAGCGAGCCCACGCAGCCACTCGGCGTGTCGGCGCAGTTCCTCGTCGCTCCAGGCTCGCGGACGGCTCTCCATGCTTCCCGGACCTCATGGCCGCGCCCCGCACGCGCGCTGCCGGAATCCGGCGAAAAGCCGAGAAGGGCGCCAACCCGAAGGGCTCTCGCGCGCTGCCTGGCCCGTCCGGTCCGTCGTTCCGTGCCCCGGCGCTGTCGTCCTTCGTCGACTACTTCGCGAAGTGCAGGTTGCGCGAGTGCGCGGTGACGTCGTAGGTCGCGGGAGCGCCGCCGAGGTAGGTGTGGAAGAAGTCGATGTGAGCGTTGTAGTAGAAGGCCATCTCGTGCCAGGCGGGCCAGTGGCCGGCGTTGGGGAGCACGACGAGGCGTGCGGGGACGCCGCGCTTCTTGAGGGCGGTGTAGTACTGCAGGCTCTGCGTGTACGGGACGCGGTAGTCGAGCTCGCCGGTGATCACGAGCGACGGAGTGGCGAAATTCTCGACGAAATTGGAGGGTGACCAGCGCTCGTAGAGCGGGCTCGTCCAGGGCGTGCCTTCGAGGTCGTGCTCGGGGAACCACAGCTCCTCGGTGGCGCCGTAGAAGGAGCGCAGGTCGTAGAGGCCCATCATCGCGGCGTTGCACTTGAAGCGGCGCGTGTGGCCCTGCATCCACATCGCCATGTAGCCGCCGTAGCTCCAGCCCATGACGCCGGTGCGTTCGGGGTCGACGAACGGGAGCTGCTCGAGCTGGTCACAGACGGCCATCAGGTCGCGGAACGGGCGGCCGCCCCACTCGCCGGTGATCGCGTCGGTGAACTCCTGACCGTAGCCGGTCGAGCCCGCGGGGTTGCAGAAAGCGACAACGTAGCCCTTGCCGGGATAAACCTGCCAATCGCCGCGGAAGGCGTCGGCCCACTGCGACTGCGGGCCGCCGTGCACGTTGAGGATCAGCGGGTAGCGCTTCGACGGGTCGAAGCCGTGCGGCGTCACGAGGAACGTGTGCACCTTGCGGCCGTCGGCACCGTCGAGCCACAGCTCCTGCGCGGGACGAATGTCGACCTCGCTCGCGACCTGTGCGTTGAACGAGGTGAGCTTGCGGCGCACGTCCTTCGCCTGGGTCACCCAGAGCTCGGTCGGCTCCGCGACGGAACGCTGCGTGTAGACGAGCTGGCCCGAGGGCGTGAGCTCCCAGCCCGTGATCAGGCCGTGGCGCAGCAGTTCCTTGGGCTCGCCGCCCGCGGCGGGAATCGAGCAGATCGGGTTGCGGCCGTGGTGCTCGACCTGGAACACGAGCGACTGGCCGTCGGCGCTCCAGCGAAAGTCCTCGACCATGAAGTCGAAGTGGTTGCGCTCGGTGAGGTAGCTCACCTTGCCCGAGGTGCGCTCAAGCACGGCGAGGCGCTTGAGATCGCTCTCGTAACCCGGCGTCTGCTGGCTCGCAAACGCGATCTTGCTGCCGTCGGGCGAGTAGAGCGGAAGCCCGTCCCAGCCCTTGTTCGACTCGGTCAGGTTGCGCGCGGGCGCACTGCCGTCGGTCGGCACGACCCACAGGTCCGAGTTGGTCGAGCTCGCGGCGTCGGCCTCGTGGTTGGCGACGAAACACAGCTCCTTGCCATCGGGCGAGAGCGCGAAGCCGCGGCCACCGAGCGAGAAGGCCGGCGCGTCGAACGGTCCGGGCGTGAGGTCGCGCACGACGGCGCCGTCGCTCGCGTTGGCGAGCAGGATGTGCGTGCGCTTGCCGTCGTGCCACGAGGTCCAGTGGCGGTAGAGCAGGTCGTCGCTCACGTGCACCTTGAGCTTGCCCTCGAGGCCCTTGGCGATGCGCTCGTTGCACGCGATGTCGATGCCACACTCCGGCCACAGCTCGGCCGTGAACGCGATCGACCCGCCGTCGGCGGAAACCACGAAACTGCCGACACCAAGCGCGAAGTTCGTGACCTGCCGCGGCTCGCCGCCGTCGAGCGGCATGCTCCACACCTGCATCGAGCCGGAGCGGGCCGACAGGAACCACACGGCCTTGCCGTCGGCGGACACCTGCGGATCGACGTCGTTGTTGCGGCCGCTGGTGAGCTGGCGCGGCGCACCGCCGTCGGTCGCGACGAGCCACAGCTCCGACCAGCTCTTGCCGGCCTCGAACTCGTAGCGCCGCACCGCGACCACCGCACGCGTGCCGTCGGGCGAGAGCGCCGGCGCACCGACCGTCGCGCAGCGGTAGAGGTCGGCGATCTCGAACGGGCGTTTCGCGGCCGCGCCGGGCACGTCGCCCCATTGCGAGGCCGCCGCGATCGTCG
>JABWBL010000277.1 GCA_013360535.1 Planctomycetaceae bacterium | reverse complement strand
CCCGTCGCACCGCGCACCGCACCCGATTTCGCCCCGCCTCCGGGCGCGCCGCACAAGCGGGCCACGCTCGCGCTCGAGCGTGATCGCGAGCAGGTCCGCGTCCTTCCCGACGAGCACGGCCTGTGGGTGCGCGGCGCCAACTACAAGCTGCGCTTCGAGCCCGGCCGCGCGAGCTTCGTGCCGTTCCTCGCCTCCCACGCCCCGCGCAACTTCCCGATCGACTTCGTGGTGCGCCGCGCGACCGTCGCCGGCCAGCCACTGCGTCTCGCACCGGACGCGAAGCCGCAGGCGACCGAGCTGCGGGTCGAGCTCGACCACGGCGCCTTCTCCGAGCGCTGGGACCTCGCGCCGCGCTCCGTCGAGCAGTCCTTCGTCTTCGCCGAGTTGCCGCGTCGCGGCGAGCTCGCCCTCGAGCTCGACGTCACCACCGAACTCGCTGCACGCGAAACTCCCGACGGTTTCGAGTTCTTCAACGACTACGGCCACGCGCTCTACGGCCGCGCCGTCGCGCTCGACGCTTCCGGCGCGCGGCTCGCGCTCGAGACCGAGCTGCGCGACGACGTCCTGCGCCTCACCGTGCCCGCGAGCTTCGTCGCGCGCGCCACGCTGCCGCTCGTCATCGACCCGGTGCTCGCCTCCTTCGGCATCGAGGCGACGCCGACCGACACGCTCTCGCCGGACGTCACCTACGACACGACCGGTACGGCGATCCTGTATTGTTGGGAGGAGATCTTCAGCGCCTCCGACCACGACGTGTGGGCCGATGCCTACGATCCCGCGGGCAATCCGCTCTACCGCGGCGAGTGGATCGACGCGACCGCGACCTACTGGGGCCGCCCGCGCACCGCGAGCAACGGCGCGACGGACCGCTTCCTCGTCGTCGCGCACACGATCAACACGACCACCGGCCGCGTCGAAGTCTGGGGCCGCACGCGCAGCGTCACTTCCACGCTGATTTCCGCGCAATTCAAGATCCTCGGCAACGCGGGCTACGACGTGCTCTACCCGGACGTCGGCGGCGACCCGTACCCGACCGGCCCGAGCTACTTCCTCGTCGCTTACGAGCGCATCTACGCCGCCGGCGTCGACCACGACGTCAACGCGCGCCTCGTCACAGCCAACGCGACGCTGCAAGGCGGCGTGATCGGCGTCGACCAGAGCGTCAACACGTACGACATCGAGATCTCCGTCTCGAAGAGCAACTCCTCTGACGCATGGAATCTCGCCTGGCAGCGCGCGAGCCCCGCCGGCGGCAACGACATCCTCGGCGCGCGTGTCGCCTGGGACGGTGCCGTCGTCGCGCCCACGTTCCCTGTCGCCGTCGGCCCGCTCGACCACACCGCGCCCGCCGCGAGCTCCAGCCCCGCCGGCACCGACCGCTGGGTCTGCGTGTACGAGGAGGACTACGGCACCGACCACGACATCGTCGCCTCGGGCCTCGAAGGCGCGAGCGTGCGCCGCACTCTCAACCTCAGCACCTACGACGGCAACTTCCTCGGCCAGGACCAGCGCACGCCCGCGATCGACAGCGACGGCACGCACTTCGCCGTCGCCTATTCCGAGCTCTACTCGACCTCGACCACCGATTTCGACGTGTACGTGAGCGAGGTGCTCTTCAACGGCATCTCGATGACCGTCCTGCAGGCGCACCAGCCCGTCTTCCAGACCGACGGCGCCGAGATCGAGGCCCAGATCACGAGCCCCGAGAGCTCCAACCCCGCGCAGTCCACGCACGACTACACGCTCGCCTGGCACCGCGAGCCCGACTTCTACTTCTTCGCCAGCGACGACATCCTCGGCGCCACGTTCCGCGGCACCAGCGGCGGCTCCGTCGCCTCCTTCTGCGACGGCTCCACCATCCAGTGCCCCTGCGGAAGCGGCACCGCCACCGTCGGCGGCTGCCCCAACTCCTTCACCTCCGCCGGCGCGCGCCTCGCCTGGAGCGGCCAGCCCTCGACCACCACCGACTCGCTCCAGCTCTTCGTCGCCGGCCTCCCGCCCAACACTACCTGCCTCTTCTTCCAAGGTGCCAACTCCATCAACGGCGCTCTCGGCAGCGTCAACGGCGACGGCGTCCGCTGCGCCGGCACGCCCATGCGCCGCCTCGCCCTCACGCTCGCGAGCCCCTCCGGCGGCGCCCTCTTCCCCGCCGCCGGCCAACTCCCCCTCACCCTCGCCGGCTCCATCCCCCCCACCGGCACCACCGTCATCTACCAAGCCTGGTACCGCAACCCCGCCCCCTTCTGCGGCCCCTCGACGACGAACCTCTCCAACGCACTCGTCGTGGCTTGGACGCCGTGAGGCGGCGCTGAGAGCAATCGCCCCGCGCTCGAGGAGGGGCCATCGCCTCAGCGCGTCGAGCGTGGATCCCAGAAGCAGCGGAGCGACTCCAGATCGAACGTGTGCACTGGCGCCCACGAATTCGTCTCGAGCAACTCGATGGCCACGGTGGTGCTCTCGGCGGCCCCTGTGACGATCGCCTTGCCGAGCACTTCGGGCACGACGACCGCCAGGACATGGGCGACGCCCAGCTTCGGTGCTCCGAACCCCGCGAGGCAACGGTTCGCGAGGAGACGAATCCGACGGCGATTGCCCGGGGAGTAGATCGACGTGTCGATGGACCCTGAGCTGCTCGGCTGGCCACTTACGGCGACCTCGCCGATTCCGTCCCCATCGAGGTCGGGGAGTCCCGCGACGGCGAAGATGCAACCGAAGCTCCATTCGCCGACAGGAGCCAAGTCACGCAGCATCTCGAGCTTCCTCGACGAGAAGATGGCGCACGGCGCATGCCCTCTCGACCGTGCGGAGAAGGAGGCGACAACGATCTCGTCGATGCCATCCCCGTCGAAGTCCGGGAGGGCGTCCCACTGCGGTAGGGTGATTTCCTTGCCGAGTCCGTTGGAAGCGATCAGCTCGAGGTCTGGAAGCCGATAGATGGAGCACCAAGTCCCGGAGAGCAGGCCGCCATCGAGCACCGCGAGGGCCGCGACTCCGGACTCTCCTTGAAGGGCGAGCAAACTGCGGCCGAACCACGTCGAGCCGCGCCTGGGCTTGAGCGTTCGAATCGTCTGCCCAGAGACCGAAGACACGATCTCGACCACGCCCACTTCCGTCTCGCCGAAGTCCCCAGGAACCCCAAGCGCCAGGTCACAAGCTCCATCACCGTCGACGTCCCCAACGACCTGCACGGCTTCCACTCCCGGCGCCGAGACAGAACGAAGCAAGGAACCGTCGAGTGCATGGCAGCGCACCTCATCGGAACCGATCGTGACGAAAGAGAGGCTAGGGCACAGACCGGCCTCGGGAACCGCCACCACCGTTCCGTGATCTCGCACGCGCTGCGGAAACTCGCCGTACCTCGAGAATTCCCCCGACACGCCATCCAGCCGACCGAGCACATGATCCCCGGCGTCAGGTTCCCCATCCGGTATCGTGGCCCAAGCGAAGACCACGGGCGGACTCCCGGCTTCTGCGCCGCCAGCGATCACCACCCTTGGGTCGAGGTAATTTCGATAGGAGCTGGAATCCGAGTTCCCACAGCTCGTCCCCAGCGACACGGCCAACAGGACGCCGAGGACAGGCCTCATCGGGCTATCCCATGCCAGGAACGGGATCGCTTGTGAGCCCGAGACTCGCTGAGCTCTCCGCCCGGGGCACCAAGCCGGAACAGATCGTTCCGCAAGCCGGGCCGACGGAGGCGTGCAGGTACGAGACCCTTGGAGCGCGCTGCCGGGAGACACTCGGTATAGAACGAAAAACGGAAGGTCGCCACGCACGCGAGACTCGTCGGAATGAGGGCAATCGTCAAGCTCGCAGATCCCTCGGCGAGAGCGCCGCGCCAGCATCGCTGTCATTCATCATGCCTGGTGCCGCAACGCCACCGCTTCCTAAGGCCCCTCGACCACCAACCTCTCGAACGTGCTCGTGGTGGCTTGGACTCCGTGAGTTCACGGGGTGCGGCCGCTGGCGACTGAGGTCCGCTTCGGCAGAGGCGATGCAACGAGACAGCCCTTGGGGGTCAAGCCTGCTTCAGGGTGAAGATGCGCTGTGAGGCCGCGGGGCCGCAGGGCCAGAACATCAAGTCGCGGGTGAGCATCCGCTCGCCGTCTTGGGTCGTCTCGGACTCGTCGCGACTGGCACACTTGGTGTCGAAGAAGCTCGGGACGGGCCGATCATCGAAGCCGGCGAGGGCGACCTCGCAGGCGAGCAAGCTGAGACCAACGACATCAAGTCGAACGTCCAGGATTTCCGGCTCCTCGATCCAGGACTCGGCACCGACGTCACCAAGCGATCCGCGCGCGAAGTGGAGCCGCAGTTCGCGGAACCACTTCAGCTCCATCGGACTCGCCTCGCCGAGCGAGATCGGAAGATCGAGCAGCTGTTCGCAGTTGAAGCGGAACGAGAGGTCGGGCTCTTCCACGGAAGCGTCGTTCGGACGCGGGGTGGTGCGCGAAAGCAGATGCCCCTGAATCTCGTCGAGGAGCGCGAGCAAAGGAAGCAGGGTCTCGGAGTGGAAGGCCACGGAGACGCTCTCGGCCATCCGTTCGGCAACGAAGAAGTCACGGTTCGGAGCAATCAAGGACCACGCAGCGACGCGAGCGACGTTGGACCATCGCGCGGCGAGGTCATCGGGGTTGGCTACGCAGACTGCGGCTTCGGCACGAGTGCCGGCTCTCGACGTCACGGTAACTGTCACCGGCACGTCCTCCGCCGTTCCCGAACGGTATCCCTCCGCCAACAGGTCGTGGATGATCGGGTCTCGTGGCGCATCCGACGAACGCGGAAACAGACCTCGGGCCAGCGCCTCCACGAGGCACGTGACTGCCTCTTGGTCCAGCCAGACATGAACGACCTGATCCGCTCGGCGCGAAAAGACGGGCGGGTGTTCGGGGCCGACTGCGAAGAAGTGCAGGATCAGTTGTTCGATGCGTTCGTCCGGCGCGACATCGACGCCGTCACGCTTCGCCGTCGCGGGGATCGTCCACTGGAAGAGCTCGATCCCGCGCTCGAGCGGCCCCCAGCCGGAGCGGGAGTTGTCCGACTGTTCCAGTCGCAACGTCCACCACTCGTGGCCATCGATGTACCTGGACAGTTCCGCGTAGGCCCCCCAAAGCGCCGGCAACAGCGCGAACACGGCTTGCCTCGTGAGGAGCATCCTCACGAGGGTGAGATCCTTGGCCCCCGCTCTGCGCATCGCGGCCTCTCCATCGAACTCCAACAGGAGCCCGACGTCCCCCAACTCCTCCGGCCGCCAGCACTTCGAGAGTCTCCCGCCCCACGGTTTCTCTGGACACCCCGTAGCAACCCGTTCTCATGGTTTCAGGAGGTGTTTCGATGACAGGGAAGAAGAAGCAACAGCACGCAA
>JABWBL010000276.1 GCA_013360535.1 Planctomycetaceae bacterium | reverse complement strand
CGCGGCGCGAGCGGACAGGGCGGCGCGCAGGGTGGTGCCCGTGGCGGCGCTCGTGCTGGCCAGCAGGTGTACCGCCTGCAAACGACGCCGCAGGGCATCTACGTCGCGCCTTCGGGCACGCGCGTGATCGAAGTGCAGCCGAGCGTGCCGGGGGGCGATCCTGATTGCAGCCCGAGCCGCGTGCACGTGCAGGGCCTGCACGCGGGCCACGGTGCGGTCGTGGTCGAACTCCCCAGCTTCGAGGGCCTCGAGGTCGCGGCGCTCGACCCGCAGTGGGCCGAAGACATGGCCGAATGGGCCGAGGAATTCGCCGAGGCGCAGGCCGAAGCGTGGGAAGACGCCCAGGAGGACTGGGAAGAGCAGTGGGAGGACGCGCTCGAGACCTGGGGCGACGAGATGGAAGCCCAGTTCGAGGAGTTCGACGAGTGCGAGTCCTTCGGCGACTGCGAGGCCGACGAGTGCGAGTCCTTCGGCGACTGCGAGGCCGTCGAGTGCGAGGACGCCTGCGACGAAGTCGCGGAAGAGCCGGCGGAGATCGTGCGCTCGCTGTTCCAGCCCGTGCGCGAGTTTGGCGCGCGGCTCGCCAGCGACGTGCGCGGAGCGGCGGACACGTCGTCGCTCTTCCGCGTCGTGAGCAACGGATCGCTCTCGAACGAGACGCTGCGCACGGCCGTCGAGGAGCTGCGCGGCGAAGTCGACGGCGTGCGCTCGGCGCTGCGCGACCTGAAGGTCAAGATCCAGGAGCTGCGCGGCGTGCAGCCGCGCTGAGGAACTCTCGCTCTCGAATCCGCGCGCCGCCCGGGCCCCGTGCCCCGGCGGCGCGCGGCTCTTTTCCGGCCTTGGATCGAGGTCTCGCTCCAGCTGGCTCCCCAGCAAGCGTGATTTCGCCTGGATTCTGGCCTCCCCGCGCACTTCCCCCGGAACGTGGCGCTGGACTGGCTCCCCCTGAACGCACCGCTGCCGCAATCGAGCGCAATCGAAAGCGCTCCATCGCCGTCGGAACCCGACCCAGCGCAGGTGCGCCGATGAAGCCGGGGCTGATTGCGCCGGAGGATCCGCTCGATTCCTGCGGAGGTCCGGGAGAGGTCGCGCCCAGCGCGAGCCCCGCGGGCAAGTCGCCGCGCGCACAACAACGCGAACGGCGCCTCGAACTGGCGGAACTCAAGCGCGAGCTCGCAAGCGGCGACAACGCGGTCGCGCTCGCCGTGGGCTGAGTTCCGGGGCGAAAGTCCGCACCCCGGACGGGTAGCCAGAGGGCGCGAGATGGACTAGGGTGGGCGGCTCCCCCAGCGAACTGTCTTCGAACTCTCATTTTCTCCGCAGAGGCTCCCTTGAAGTTGCATCTCCTGTCCTGTTCCGCCGCCCTGCTCCTCGCGCCCGTGGTGGCCGCGCAGCAGCTCATTTCCGTCGACAGCTCGCGCGCACTGTCCCTCGTGGACCCCCTGACTGGCACGCGCACGCCGCTCGGCACCGTCTCGTCGAACGCGGGCACCACCGGCGGCCTCGCCTACGACCCGACCACGGACACGATCTACGTCACGTCGACGGGCAACGACTCGCTCTACACGCTCGACCTCTCGACCGGCACCGCCACCCTCGTCGGCGGCTACGGCAGCACGGCCTTCGTGATGCACGGGCTCGAGTTCGACACGAGCACGAACACGCTCTACGGCGTCTCGTCGCACGACAACGGCCTGTACACGATCAACACGTCGACCGGCTTCGCGACGCTCATCGGAACGTCGGGCCTCTCGAGCTTCACCAACCTCGGGTACGACTCCACCAACGACGTCCTGTACGCGACCAACAGCGGCACCGACAGCTTCTACTCGATCGATCGCGCCACCGGCGCGGCGACGCTGATCGGCGCGCTCACCGGCCCCACCAACCCCAACGGAGTCGCCTACGACGCGCAGAACGACCGGCTGTTCATGATCTGCAACAGCACCGACACGCTGTACACGATCGATCGCTCGACGGGCCTCGCGACCGCGGTCGGCTCCGTCGGCTCGAGCAACATCCTCGGCCTCGTGTGGCTCCCGCCGGCCGCTCCGCCGGTCGTGAGCTACTGCACCGCGGGCACGACGACGAACGGCTGCGCCGCCACGATCACGGCGAGCGCCGCCCCGAGCGTCACGGCCGCCAACGCCTGCAACATCTCGGTCGCCAACGTCGAAGGCCAGAAGTCGGGCCTGATCTTCTACTCGATCACCGGCCAGAACGCCGGCGTGTGGAATGCCACGAGCTTCCTGTGCGTGAAGTCCCCGACCCAGCGCACCGGCACGCAGACCTCGGGCGGCACCGTCGACACGTGCGACGGCACGCTCTCCCTCGACTGGAACGCCTACCAGGCGGGCAACCCGACCGCGCTCGGCCAGCCGTGGTCGGCGGGCGACACGGTCCAGGTCCAGGCGTGGTTCAGGGATCCGCCGGCTGGCAAGGCCACGAACCTGTCGGACGCGATCGAGATGACGTACCTGCCCTGATAGGGGTGGACCTGACAAGCACTCCTGACGGATCACGCTGACAGGTTGGAATCGTGCGGGGCCAGTCGCCTTCGAGAGGCGGCTGGCCCTGCTGCGTTGGAGCGCGGTGCGCAGCGAACGGCGGAGCGCTACCCACAGCGGCGAAGGTCCCGATGGAACGCGCGTGCCTAGCGTGGAGCGCCGGAGGTGCTCCATGAAGTTCGCGCGGTCGGTGGTGGTGGCGGCGGCACTCGCGCTCGGGGCGAGCGCGCAGGTCGAGCGGTGGAACGTCGGCCCCGGCGGCGTCGAGGCGAATCAGGACAGCGGGTTCACATCCGGCGTCTCGCGCGACGGGCAGCGAGTCGTGTTCGTGAGCACGGCGACCAACCTCGTGGTCGCTGACACCAACGGCGTGCAGGACGTGTTCCTGCGGGACGCGGCCGCGAACGTGACGCTGCGCGTGAGCACCAGCGCGAGCGGCGCGCAGGCCGCGCTCGCCTCCGGAGCGCCGACACTGTCCGCCGACGGGCTGTGGGTCGCCTTCTCCAGCCGCTCCCCGAATCTGGTTCCCGGCGACACCAACGGGATCGAGGACGTGTTCGTGAAGGACCTCGCGACGGGCGCGATCGCGCTCGCGAGCGTCGACAGCTTCGGAGCGCTCGCCAACGGGGCGAGCCGCGCGCCGTCGCTGTCCGCCGACGGGCGGCGAGTCGCGTTCGCGAGCCTCGCGTCCAACCTCGTTCCCGGCGACACCAACGCGACCTGGGACGTGTTCGTGCACGACCGGAACACGGGCGTGACGCTGCGCGCGAGCGTCGACTCGCTGGGGCTGCAGGGCGACGGCGAATCGACGGCACCGATGCTCGCAGGATGCGGCTGCTGCGTGGCGTTCACGAGCGCGGCGGCGAACCTCGTGCCGCTCGACACCAACTTCGCGACCGATGTCTTCGTGCACGACCTCGCGAGCGGCCACACGAGCTGCGCCTCGCTCAACCTCTCCGGAAGCCCTGCATTTCTCGGTGCACAGCGCGCGTTCCTTTCGGCCGACGCCGCCTTCGTCGGCTTCGACAGCGCTTCGCCCGACCTCGTCGCCGGCGACACGAACCAGACGACGGACGTGTTCGTGCTCGCACGCTGGAGCGGCAGCCTGGCGCGCGTGAGCGTCGCGACGGGCGGCAACGAAGGCGACCACATGTCGTTCTCGGGCTCGCTCTCCGGCGACGGACGTTTCGTCACGTTCACGAGCCTCGCCGCGAACCTCGTCTTCGGGGACACCAACCTGAAGCAGGACGTGTTCGTGCACGACCGGGCGACGACCCAGACGGTGCGCGCGAGCGTGTCCGCCGCGGGCGTCGAAGGCAACCAGTCGAGCTCCGGCGGCGCGCTCTCCTTCGACGGGCGCTTCACGGTGTTCTCGAGCTACGCCTCGAACCTCGTGGCGAACGACACCAACGGCGTTGGCGACGTGTTCCGCGTCGACCGCGGCGCGCCTTCGACGGGCGCACCGCAGTCGTTCTGCAGCGCGGGCACGTCCTCGAACGGCTGCAACGCCACGCTCTCCGCGAGCGCCCAGCCGTCGCTCTCCGGCGCGGCTCCCTGCCTGCTGCTCGCCTCCGGGGTCGAAGGGCAGCGCTCGGGCCTGTTCTTCTACGGCATCGACAACTCCTGCTTCGTCCCCATCCCGTGGGGAGCGAGCTCGAGCTGGCTGTGTGTGCGAGCGCCGCTCCAGCGCACGCCCCTCGCGAGCTCCGGTGGCACCAACGGAAGCTGCGACGGCACGCTCGCGCTCGACTGGTCGGCCTTCGCGGCGAGCCATCCGTCGGCCCTCGGCCAGCCGTGGGGCCTCGGCGCGCGCGCCTTCGTGCAGGCCTGGTACCGCGACCCGCCGTCGCCCAAGACGACGACGCTCTCCGACGCGCTGCTGTTGACCTGGACCCCCTGAGCGCCACCGACCGGGGGGGCCTTGACGGGGCCGCGGCCGCCGCCTATATGAGATTGCGTCTCAATTGCAGCTGGACCGACCCCACGCCGGAGCCCGACCGATGCCGTTCCTGCCCACCCTCGCCCAACGCTCGCTGAAGGCCCGCTGGGCGGCCCTCGAGGTGCACGAGCCGACGCTCTCTGGCGCCGAGGCCGCGCGACGCCTGAGGGTGACGCCCGTCGAGCTCGCGGCGGCGCGCACGTTCGACGGTTTCCGGCGACTCGGCGACGAACGCACGGCCATCGCCTCGCACCTGTGCGCCTTCGGGCGCGTCGTGGTGCGTGCGGAGGCGCCCGGTTGCGCGCTGGAGGTCGCCGGGACGTTCGCGGCTCCGCAGGTGCGCGGCGAGCAGCTCTCGTTCGATGGACCGGAGATCACGCTGCACGCCGACCTGCGGCGCTGGCAGTCGACCTGGGCGTTCGAGCGTCTGGGTCGCGTGCGCACGGAACGCGGGCTGGTGGCCTTCGCGACTGACGGAGAAGCCGCGTGGACGATCGATCTCGTGCCCGGGAGCAACCGCGGCGTGCTCGACGCGTTCCTCGACGTCTTTGGCGAGCTCGAGCCGCGCGACGAACGGCCTGTCGCTCCCCCACGTGCGTGCGCGACGCTGGAGGAGCTCGCGCGCGACTGGCACGCCACTGGCCGCAGCAACCTGCTGCAACACCTGCCGCAACCGCTACACCCGCACCTGCTGCTGCACCCGCTGCGCCTGCTGCTGACAAAGCTGCTATGCCTGCGCAAACTGGTAAAGTGGCTGCTCCCGCAGTAGACAAAGAAAAAATCGCTGAAGAACGTGCGAAACGCAAAGCAGAACGCGCTGAACGCAAAGCCAAAGCCGCTGAAGCCCGCGCTAAAAGCAAAGCCGAAGCCGCTAAAGCCGCTGAAGCCAAAGCTGTTGATGCCAAAGCGAAAGCTGACG
>JABWBL010000275.1 GCA_013360535.1 Planctomycetaceae bacterium | reverse complement strand
CGCCGCCGATCGGCGCGAAGGCGACGTCGACCGCGTGCAGGCCGTCGTTCTCGCAGGCGAAGCCCGAGCCGAGCGCGTAGCCGGGGAAGATGCGCCCCGCCTGCGTCGTGCGCGGCGCGTAGCGGATCTCGACGTCGGGCACACGCTCGCGCCAGGCGAGCAGCGCAAACGTCGCGACGGCGGAGACGAGCAGCGCGCGCAGCATCAGGAGCCCCACACGAGGTACTCGTTCGGCACGAGCCCACCCCACAGGAAGATCGCGTCGTACACGAACAGCAACGTCGCGAAGAGCTTGAGGCCCGCCGGCCGGCGGAAGCCCGACAGCGGTGCGAGCAATCCCGCCGCGAACACGATCGCGATCGCCGCCATCGCCGGCATCAGGTAGCGCCCTTGCCCCTCGCCGCGCAGCACGACGAGGCCCACTTGCAGCGCGATCAGCGCAAAACACAGCGCGAGCACGCGCCGCGACACCCCGCGCCGCGTGTGGAACAAGGCCGAGAAGGCCGACAGGCCCGCGAGGCCGGCGACGAGCGCCGCGATCGTGTAGGTGCGCTCGGGCAGCTCGCGCGAGTACCAGTTGAAGCCGCCGACGAACGTGTGCCACAGCTCGCGGAACGTCGCGGGCGAGGCGCCGCGCTCGAGGCGCTCGAGGAAAGCCGGCAGGTTGCGCGGCAGCACCGGGCTGTGTTGCGTGTGCCACAGCCACAGGACGCCTGCGAGCAGCGCCACACCTCCGACCGTCACGAGCGCGAGCCCGCGGCGCTTCGCCGGCGTCGTCGCACCGAGCGCGAGCGTCACGTACAGCACGCCGGCGAGGCTCATCACGGTCGACTTGACGAGCAGTCCGAACGCGACCGCGGCGATGGCCAGCGCCACGTTGCGCCGCGACTCGTCACCTACGAGCCGGCGCGCGCACAGCATCAGCACCAGCGCCCCCAGCGCGCGCGCGAGCACGTCGTTGTTGACCACGGCACCCAGCCGCGCGTTCATCGGGAACCACGCGAAGGCCAGCGTCGCCGCGATCACGAGCGAGCGGTCGCTGAAGGCGCAGCGGGCGAGCTCGAGCGCGACCCACACTGTCGCGAGGTACACGAGCAACGACAGCGCCCGCGCCCACGCGAGTCGCGTGTCGATCGACGCGTTGCGCACGGGATAGAGCCAGGCCCCGAGCACGACGTAGTACCCCGGTGGATGCGACGAGGCCGTGAAGAACGGCTCGATCTGGTCGAAGTCGGTGCGATCCTGCACCGCCCCGGCCCAGTCGACGCGCCGGTAGTAGTCGTGCTCCGCCATCGACTCGAGGATCTCGCGCTGGCGCTCGTCGATCTCCTCCTCCGTCGCCCCCGCCATGCGCCGCCGCATCTGCAGCTGCGACGTCGCCCACAGCGTGCGCTCGTCGACCGGCGCATTCGCGCCGTACATCGCGGCCTTCCCGCCCCACGGCCTGTGCAGGTGCGCGACGTGCGTGGCGTACTCGAGGTGCCACGGCTCGTCCTCACCCATCCACGGCGCGACCGCGAACAGGTACGCGAGCCCGTGGAGCAACGCCGCGAGCAGCACGAGCCGTGTCGTGCGCCTGCGATCCCCGGGCGCCTCCGCCGCGGGCTCCTTGCGCCGAGCCGGCGCCGCCAGCTCCGTCCCACGACGCTCCGCCGGCTTGTCGGCCTGCTTGCGTTCCTCCTCGGGCTTTCCGGCGGCACCCATCGTCCCGCCAGCCTACTGCGCCCCGGCGCTTCCTTCACCGACCGTGCGCACGCGTTCCCAGCCCTTGGGGGGCAGGGGCTTCGAGGGACGAACCGTCAGGGCACGAGGATCGGCGCGACCACGACGCGGAAGCCGATCGAGTTGTTGGACGAAGCGGGAGGGAAGCTGAAGCGCTTGGCGGAGCGGCAGTTCAGCGGACCATCGAACCAGCTGCCTCCGCGCAGCACTCGCTGCGCGCCGCCCGTCACGAACGGATCGGTGACGTCACCGGCGCTGTACGGCGCGAACGAATCGAGGCACCACTCCCAGACGTTGCCGTGCGTATCCTGCAGGCCGAATGCGTTGGCGGGATAGGAGCCGACGTTGGTGGGTTCGGCCACGCACAGGTTGTGGTTGGCCTGTGCGCAGCTGAGCGACGGCCCGACGTTCCAGGCACTCGTGGTCCCGGCTCGGCAGGCGTACTCCCACTCGGCCTCGGTCGGAAGGCGATACTCGTAACCGGCGGGCGGAGGGATGTTCGACGAGGTCCCGGCGTTCAGGGATTGGCAGTGGTTGACGGCGCGAAACCACGAGACCGACTCCGCCGGGAAGTTCGGCCACCCTGGGAAACCGAACGGTCCCGAGCCGAGTTGCGACTGGGTCACCTCCCTCCGCGCGATCCAGAACGGGTAGCTGATCGTCACGTACCGCACGGGCTCGGCGACGCCGACCTCCCCCATCCGGAACGTGCCGGGCGGGACGAACGCGTAGGCGGGTTGAGGGAAGCACGCGGCGGAGAGCACGACGGTCAGCACGGCGGAGCAGCTCGACACGTTGCCGACGAAGTCCTTGGCGTAGATCGTGACCGTCGAGTTCCCCAGCGGCAGCAGCGCGCCGGCGGCCGGCACCTGCCACAACGTCACGCTCGAGCAGGCGTCGGCGACGACCACGGCCAGGGTGAGGTCCGGGACGACCCCCTGACACCCCGTCCCCGCCGGAAGGGTCTGGTCGGGCGCGCAGCTCGTGAAGACCGGCGGTACGTTGTCGCCCGGCCCGGCGCAGAGCGTGAACTCGAGCGCGTCGGAGAGGTTGGTCTTCCCCGGCGCGAGGGGATCGCGGTACCAACCTTGAGCACACAGCACTTGACCCGCGCTGAACGGCGCACCGAGGGCGCCGGGATGCGTCGAGATCCAAGCGTTGAAGTCGATCTCCAGCGTCCCGTCGCAGGCGCCGGGAGTTCCGCCGCTCGACGGGCTCAGCGTGCGCTGGATCGGCGGACTGACGCACAGGTAGCTCGTGCTCAGCGGCGCCCACGGCTGGGTCGCGACGTTGAAGCCGTAGAAGACCGTCCCCGCACGCTGGCCGGGCACGCCGCCGATGGAGAGCACGAAGCCCGAACCGGTGTCCGCGCTCGGAATTCCCGCGTGCGAGAGGTGCGGCACGCAGCTGCGCGGCGGCGAGCTGCGAGGTAGCGACGAGAAACGTGGTGCCGAGCGTGGCCCGAGCGAGTGCAGCGAAGCGAGTCATGCGAGGTCCTCCTTGTGTCTGCCTGCCGAGGCCGTCGAGAGCGACCGCCCCCTCGGCAGCGCCTCCGACCGGGGAATCCTCGGCCGCGAGCAGCCTACTCCAAGCGCCCGACCTTCGCCGCCGGACCGCGGGAGCGTCGGAAGACGCCGTCCGATTCGAGGCTCGCCGAGCCGGGCGCGGCCGCCGAGCTGGTGTGCTCCGTCGGGGCCTGGGGACGCTAGGGTGCCACGATGCCGTTCTGTGATCTCGAGCTCGCCGCGCGCATCGAACGCGCCGAAGCGCGTCTGCTCCTCGACGCGTGCACGAGCGTCGCGCGCAGGCTCGAGGGTGTGTTCGTGGAGCCCGTCAGTGGCGGCGTGGCCGCGTGCACCGAGCCCGGCTCGCCCCTGAACAAGGTCTGCGGACTTGGATTCGCGGCCGCCTTCGACGAGCGGGCCTTCGAGGCCATCGAGCGCGAGCACGCGCGCCGCGGAGCCAGCGTGCAGGTCGAGCTCGCGACGCTGGCCGACCCGAAGATCGCGCGCTGGCTGACCTGTCGGGGCTACGAGCTGGTCGGCGTCGAGAACGTGCTCGGCCGCGACCTGACGGGCTTCACCGCGCCACCGGCGCACGGCGACGTGCGGATCGAACGCTCCGAACCGCAAGCGATCGACGCGTGGCTGGACGTGGTGGTCACGGGCTTCGCCGTGCCGGACACGCAGGGGGTCGCCGCGCACCAGGAATTCGGCCGCGAGGTGCTCGAGCGCGTCATCCGCGACTTCGCGCAGGCGGAACATGTCGTGCGTTACTTCGCGACCGTCGACGGGCGTCCCGCGGGAGGCGGGACGATGCGCGTGTTCGACGGCATCGCGCAGCTCTGCGGAGCTTCGACCTTGCCCGCCCTGCGCCGGCGAGGCGTGCAGAGCGCCCTGCTCGAGCGTCGACTCGCCGACGCCGCCCGCGACGGCTGCCGCATCGCCGTCGTCACGACCCAACCGGGCTCGAGGTCCCAGCAGAACGTCCAGCGGCAGGGATTCGAGCTCCTGTACTCGCGCAACGTGCTCGTGCGCGAAGCGCGGTGACGAGACCGGCGTGCCGCCCGGCGCCTGCGCTCGCCCCGGGCTTCAGGGAGTGCGGATGGGCGCCAGCACGACGCGGAAGCCGATCGAGTTGTTGGGGTTCACGGGGTTGAACTGGAAACGATGTGCGGAGCGGCACAGCAGCGGGTTGTCGAACCAGCTCCCTCCGCGCAGCACACGTTGCGAGCCGCCCGTCACGAACGGATCGGTCACGTCACCGGCGCTGTACGGCGCGAACGAATCGAGGCACCACTCCCAGACGTTGCCGTGCAAGTCGCGCAGGCCGAGGGCGTTGGGCGGATAGGAACCGACGTTGGTGGGTTCGGCCACGCACAGGTTGTGGTTGGCCTGCTGGCAATTGAGCGACGAACCGACGTTCCAGGAGCTCTGCGTGCCTCCGCGGCAGGCGTACTCCCACTCGGCCTCGGTCGGAAGTCGGTACTCGTAACCCAGCGGCAGCAGACCGGCCTGGTTGGCCGCGTACGTCAGGCCGGAGCAGTAACTTCTCGCACGTCCCCAAGTGACATTTTCGGCCGGGAAATTCGGCCAACCCGGGAAGCCGTAGTTCGTGTGGTCGCCGAGTTGCGCCTGCGTGACTTCCTTCTGCGCGATCCAGAACGGGTAGCTGATCGTGACCTGCCGCACGGGCTCCGCGACGCCGACCTCCCCCATCTGGAACGTGCCCGGCTGGACGAGGGAAAAACCGAACGGTGTGGAGCAGGCGGGAGAGGCCGTGATCGTGAGCACGGCGTCGCAGCTCGCGACGTTCCCTGCGACGTCCCGCGCGAAGACCGTGACCGTCGTTCGCCCGAGCGACGTCCAGGTCCCCACGGCCGGCACCTGCCACACCGTCACGTTCGTGCAGGCGTCGGCCACGGCCACGCCAGCGGTGAAGTCGGGCACGACTCCGACGCACGGGAATTGCGCCGGGTGCGTCTGGTCGGGCGCGCAGCTCGTGAACACCGGCGGGACGTTGTCGCCCGGCCCGGCGCAGAGCGTGAACTCGAGCGCATCGGACAGGTTCGTCTTCCCCGGTGCCGCGGGGTCGCGATACCAGCCCTGCGCCCGCAGCGTCTGTCCCGGCGCGAACGGCGCGCCGAGCGCGGCCGGGTGCGTCGAGATCCATGCGTTGAGATCGAGGCTCAGGCTGCCATCGCACGCACCGGCGGAACCGCCGCTCAACTGGCTGCCCGTGCGCTGCGTGGGAGCGCTGACGCAGAGGTAGCTCGTGCTGAGCGGCGCCCACGGCTGGGTCGCGACGTTGAAGCCGTAGAAGATCGTCCCCGCACGCTGCCCGGGAACGTCGTCGATCGTGAGCACGAAGCCGACGCCAAGGTCGGCGCTGGGCACGCCCTGATGCGAGATGTGCGGCACGCAGCCCTGCACCGACGTACCGCTGCGCGGCGGCGAGCTGCGAGGTAGCGACGAGAAACGTGGTGCCGAGCGTGGCCCGAGCGAGTGCAGCGAAGCGAGTCATGCGAGGTCCTCCTTGTGCCTGCCTGCCGAGGCCGTCGAGAGCGACCGCCCCTCGGCAGCGCCTCCGACCGGGGAATCCTCGGCCACAAGCAGCCTACCCGAATCCCCCGCGATCGCCGCTGGCCCCGCCCCCCCAGCGTCGAGCGCGGCCGCGTCCGTGTCGTCGCGAGGCGGAAGGAGCGGATCCGGGCGCGGCTCCGTAGGATCCGGCGGGCACGCAACAAGGGGACTCCTCAGATGCAGATCCGGAACTGGTGGGCGGCAGCGGTCGTGTTTCTCGCGAGCCTGTGCGCGGGCCTCGCGCTGGGCGCGGGCTCGCCGCAAGCCGACGCCGTTCGCGCGGTCGACGGCGAGTGGCTGTGGCTCGAGGACCGGACCGCGGGGCGCACGCTCGAGCAGATCAGTCCGCCGATGTCGTCGAAGTTCTCGCTGCGCGTCGAAGACGGCGCGATCGTGCTCAACGGTCACGGCTCCGGGCATCGGGACGTGCGGGTCGCGCTCGACGGCTCGGTCACCGAGGTCAAGGAGCCGGAGACGATCTCGCGCTACCGCGGCTCGTGGAAGGACGGCACGTTTGAGTACGAGGTCGCGTTCGAGCGCCTCAAGGGCGCTTCGCCCGGCTCGATCGAGCGCATCCGGCGCAGCTTCCGCCCCACGGCCGAAGGATTGCTCGTGACCGTCGTGGTCGAGCCGCCGGTCGTGAACGAATCGATCGGTCTGTACCGCCATGCGCAGGACATTCCGCTGCCCGCTCCCGCGAAGGCCACGATCGGCGACCTCGGCTGGCTCTCCGGCGCGTGGGTCGGCAAGCGCAGCTCGGGGTCTTCGATCGAGGAGCGTTGGAGCCCGCCCGCGGGCGGCGCGATGCTCGCGGTGTCACGCACGATCAACACGAGCGGCAAGATGAACGCCTTCGAGTACCTGCGCGTGGTCGAGCGCGAGGGCGGGCTCGTCTACGTCGCACAACCCGGCGGCGCCGCACCGACCGAGTTCGTGCTCACGGAAATCGGCGCGCAGCGTGCCGTGTTCGACAACCCGCGCCACGACTACCCCAAGCGCATCGTCTACGAGCTCTCCGCCGACGGCGGACTGAGCGCGACGATCGGCTACATGAAAGGCGGCACGCCGCGGCGCTTCGACTTCCGGCGCGAAGGCGAAAAGTAGAGCGCGGCGCCCGCGTCGCGGCGTTCAGCGCGCGCGAGGTGAAGCGGCGGGCTCGATCGGGCTGGAGGCCGGAATCGCGGCGGAAACCTTGCCCCAGCGCTCGATCTCGCGCAGCAGGAAGTCGGCGTCGTCCCACGGGTCGCCGCCGATGCGCGCCCAGCGCAGGCGGCCTTCGCGGTCGATGAGCAGCGTCGCGTGCAGCGCGAGGTCCTCGAAGTCGTCCCAGGCGCGGAAGCGGCGCGCGTTCTCGTGCTTGGCGTCCGAGAGCAGCCGCAGGTCGAGCCCGTGGAACGACTCAGGCTTCGCGAGCTCGTCCGGCGCGTCGGCGCTGACGGCGACGAGCGTCGTGTCGAGCGCGGCGAACTCCTCGGAGCGTGCGCCGAGCGCCGCGAGTTCCTCGACGCAGTGCACGCAGCTGCCTCCGAGGTAGAACACGAGCACGACGTTGCGACCGCGCAGGTCGGCGAGCGTCACGTGCTGGCCCTCGGCATCGAGCGCGTCGAGCGTGGGCGCGGCTGAAGGTTCCCACGCGAGCGGCCCTTCGCCCGCGAGCGCGTCCGAGTCGTACTCGCGCTGCACTTCCGGCGACTCGTCGATCGGCTTCGACTGCAGCCCGAGCGCGCGCGCGGCCTCGAACCAGCGCAGCCCGGAATCGGCGTGCTGCCACACGTATTGCAGCCGCCCCCAGGCGCGCGTCGCCTCGTCCTTGTGTCCGAGCGCGGCGTGCGCGCGTGCGAGGCCCGAGAGCGCGAAACCGTCGTTGCGCACGAGTTTCATGTGCTTCTCGAAGCACGCGAGCGACAGACCGGGGTTGCCGAGCTCGAGGTGCAGCTCGCCGAGGATGCCGTAGAGCACGCCACGATCATCCGGCGGATCGTCCTCCTCGCGGAAGTTCTCGGCCTGCTCGCGCGCGAGCGTCTCGAGTTCCGACAGGCCCTCGAGCACGCGCTCCATGCGCACATCGAGCAGCGCGTCGACCTCGCGGAAACGCCGCTTCGCGAGGCCCTTCAGGTATTCGTCCTCGCCGTCTTGCGCGAGCTCGCCGAGCTCCTTCGCGCGCTCGAGCGCCTTGTCGACGTCGCCTTGGCCGAGGTGCGCGAGCGCTTCGGCGTACTTGCGCTGGATCTCGTACGGCCCACCCTCCGGCCAAGGGATCGAGTCCTCGCGCAGGATCTCCTCCCAGCGCTCGAACTTGAGCAGGCAGCGCACGAGCGCCGCCATCCCGTGTCCCTGCACGTAGTCCCCGGGCGCAAAGTCGCCCTGATCGCGGTTTTCCTTCGAAAGCCGCGGCGGATTGGAAGGTGACGCGAGCAGCGTGCGCGCGCCGACGAGCGCCTGCGCGACGAGCCCCTGCTGCTCCTGGATGTACGAGAGGTAGTTGCGGTTGTGCGCGTAGTTCCAGTAGTCGAACGGGAACAGGTTCTGGTCGCGCATCTGGCGCAGCTCGAGGCGCGTCGCCGACTCCATCCAGATCGCGGCCTCGCGCCACATGCCGAGGCCGCTGTAGACGTGGCCGGGCATGTGCCGCGCGTGGCCGACCTCGGGCGCGATGCGGCCGTACACCTTGCAGCTCTGCAGCGCGACGCCGCCTTCCTCGCAGTCATCCCAGTTGTGGATGCGGTAGTGGTGCGCGCCCGGATGCTCCGGCGCCTTCGCGAGCACCTGCTGGATCAGCGCATCGTTGGCGACGCGCGTTCCGGTCCACAGCGACGCGAGGATGTAGAACGACTTCGCCTCGAGGTCATCGGGATACTGCAGCACGAGGTGCTCGAGCCGCTCGAGCAGCCCGCGGTAGTGCTCCTTCTCCGCCTCCGGCCCCTGCAGCTTCAGCTGGTCCGCGAAACGCCCCTCGAGCCACGGCGCCTGCGCGTCGACCCACGCCTCGATCCACAGCCGCTCGCGCTCGCTCACCTTGTGCTTGCGCTTGACGGCCTCGGCGAGCAGCGCATCGCCACGGCCCTCGGAACGCTCGACCGACAACGCGAGCCCCCAGTACGCCATCGCGCACTCCGGATCGAGCTTCACGCACCAGCGGAACGAGCGCTCGGCCTCGTAGAACCAGAACCCGTGCAGCAGCGCGACCCCTTGGTCGAACCACTCCTGCACCTCGGGCACGCTGGTCGTGATCGGAAAGTGCACCTTGCCGATGCCCTCCATCTTCCACGGCCGCTGCCGCGGGCCTTCGTCGAAGGCGTGCCCCCTCATCGAGTGCCCCGGCTTGGGGTCGGCCTTCGCGGGCGTCGACTGCGCGGGCGCGAGCTGCGTCAGGAGCGCCAGCGCACAGGACGGAAGGACGAACGGGGCACGGCGGCCAGGATTCGCATGGGACGGCCTCGGGGGAGGGAAGAGTCGGTCCAGCGCGGAGTCGAGCGAGCCCGGCCTGAACGCGGGCCATGCTAAGGGCTCCCGCAGGTGCCCGACAGCGGATCACCGCTTCCGGCGCAGCCCTCCGGCCGGGCCGCCGCCTCGGAATGGATCCAACGCCGAGGCTGGAAACAGCATGCTCGCTGTGGATTCCGATCCTTCTCCGCTTTCCACGAAGATCAGGAGCTCTCTCCATGCTTGCGATCCGGCGTGTCGGCCTTGTCGGTCTTGGGCTGGCCCTCGTCCTCTCCACGGCGCTCGCGCTGCCCCAGAACACGGTGCACGTCGACGCCGACGCGGCGCCCGGGGGCGACGGCTCCGCTGCGGCGCCGTTCCAGACGATCCAGAGCGCCGTCGACGCCGCGACCACGCTCGCGGGCGACACGGTGCTCGTGGCTCCCGGCGTCTACGTCGGTCGCGTGAGCGTTCCCTTCGGGCGCGCCCTGACGGTGCGCAGCTCCCACGGCCCTTTGGCGACGGTGATCTGCGCGTCGGTCGGCGCGGACACGGCCAGGTTCGCGTCGGGCTCGCTCGAGGGCTTCACGGTCCTCAAGGAGAGCGGCGGAGGGCCGGACGCGCGCGTCGTGAGCTGCGACACGGGAGCGTGGGTGCGGCGCTGCATCGTGCTCGGGGCCCCGATGCTGGACGGCATCGCGTTCGACGGTGGTTCCGCCGAGCACTGCCTGGTGAGCGAGTGCCGCTACGCGACGCGTTTCTTCGGCTATCCCAGCGGCACCGTCTCCAACTCGATCCTGTGGAACAACTCCCACCCGACCGTGGTCGACTCGAATTCGCCGGGCTCGCCCAGCTTCCGGTACTGCGTCGTCGACCACGTGCTCGGCTCGGGCCCCTCGACCAACCTCGACGTGGCGCCGCTCGTGCGCAGCTTCACCTCGCGCGACTTCCACCTGCGCTCGACCTCGCCGTGCATCGACGCGGGCGACCCGAGCGCGCCGCTCGATCCCGACGGCTCGCGGGCGGACATCGGTCCGCTGCCCTTCGACGCGAGCTGGATGCCGTTCGCGGTGTACTGCACGGCCCAGGTCAACTCGCTCGGCTGCACGCCGGCGATCGGCGCCGAGGGCAACGCGAGCGCCAGCGCGGCGGTCCCGTTCGAGATCACGTGCTCGAACACGCTCAACAACCGTACGGGCCTGCTCTTCTACGGCTACGGACCGCGGGCCACGGCCTACCAAGGCGGGTTCCTGTGCGTGGCGAGCCCCCTGCGCCGCACGGCGCTGCTCGACTCGGGTGGAAGCTCCACAGGCACGGACTGCAGCGGAGTGTTCGCCTTCGACTTCAACGCCCACCTGCAAGGCGGAGTCGACCCGCTGCTCGAGCCCGGCGTCGAGGTCTTCGCCCAGTTCTGGTCGCGCGACCCCGGCGCCAGCTTCCCCACCCACCGCTCGGACGCCCTGCGCTTTGCCGTGTTGCCCTGAGGGCGGCGGCCGGAGGCACCCGGCCTCGCTTTACATTTCAGATACCGTACGTTCGCCCGATTTTCGGGTAGCTTGGGGGCATGGAACGGCGACAGGTGAGGCGCGGGGCGGCGCTGGGGCAAAAACGGGCCCTCCGGGAGGGCCACGAAAGGATGGGCGGCGAGGGCGAGCCCGGACTGGAGCCCGGGGAGTTCGTGATCCAGCTCGCTCCCCCGCGGGAAGAGGATCAGGAGGCCCTGACGCGGGCCCGGGAGGAGGCCGAAGGGACGGCGCGGCGGGAGCTGGTCGAGCGGGCGCGGCTGCGGCTCGAGGACGTGGG
>JABWBL010000274.1 GCA_013360535.1 Planctomycetaceae bacterium | reverse complement strand
GAGGCGGCGCGGCGCGAGCCGAACGACGAGGACGCGGAACTGCTGCTCGTGCGCGCGGAGATCGCGCTGCGCGAGTGGGACCTCGAGACGGCGCGCGAGGAACTCGAGCGTGCGGCCGCGCTCGGCCCCAACCCGGTCGTGCTCTCGAAGCAGGCGCTGCTCGCGGACCTTTCGGGCGAGTTTGGCCGCGCCGACCGCCTGCTGCGCGACGCCCACCGTCTCGATGCGCAGAATTTCCCGCTGCCCGCGCGGCTCTCCGAGCGCGACTTCGACCGCGCGCTGCAGGACGCGATCGCGCACCTGCCCGAGCCCTTCCGCGCGACGCTCGAGGAAGTGCCCGTGATCGTCGATCCGATGCCGACGCGCGAGCTCGCGGGCGACGACCCGGCCGCGACGCCGCCCGACCTCCTCGGCCTCTTCCTCGGCGAGTCGCGCGCGGAAGCCGTCGAATCCGGCGCGGGCGCGCTCCCGCCCTCGATCCACCTGTTCCAGCGCAACCTCGAGCGCGCGACTTCCACGCGGCGCGAGCTCGTCGAGCAGATCGGCGTCACGCTCTTCCACGAGCTCGCCCACTACCTCGGTTTCGACGAGGACGGCGTGGCGGAGCTCGGCCTCGAGTGACGTCCGGCCGCGCTGGACGCATGGGGTAGACTTTTCCGATCTCGGGCCCGGCTGCGCCGCCCACGGAGATCCCATGAAGCTCCCCCTCGTCCACCTCACCCTCGGTCTCGTCGCCCTGCTCGGCCTCGGCCTGCGCCCCGCGCACGCCGACGTCGCCACCTGCCAGGCCACGAAGGACGCGACGATCTACAACGACACCGTCGGCAACCGCGCCGATGGCAAGGGCTGGAACCTGTACTCGGGTCAGGCCGGCACGAACACAAGCTGGCCGACGCGCCGCGCGCTGGTGGCCTTCGACGTGTCCTCGATCCCGGCCGGAGCGACCGTCACGAACGTGCAGGTGAAGCTCTTCATGTCGAAGACCGTGGTCGGCGCGAAGGACTTCACCCTGCACCGCGTGACGCGCAGCTGGAACGAGGGGCCGACGGTGGGCCTGAGCGGCAACGGCGCGACGGCGCAGGCCGGCGACTCCACGTGGCTGCACACGAACTACGCGACGCAGTTCTGGACGACTCCCGGCGGCGATTTCGTCAACACGGCGAGCGCGACGCTCTCGATCGGGAGCGCGTACCAGTACTACGTGTGGGGCTCGACGGCGGCGCTCGTCGCCGACGTGCAGGGCTGGGTCAACACGCCCTCGACGAACCACGGCTGGATCGTGCGCGGCCCCGAGGGTGGCACCAAGTCCGCCAAGCAGTTCGAGTCGCGTGAGAGCCTGCCGAGCTACCGGCCCGTGCTCGTCGTGACGTACACGCCGCCCGGTCCGCAGGTGTACTGCACGGCCAAGGTGAACAGCCTCGGCTGCACGCCGTCGATCGGCTTCAGCGGAGCGCCGGACATCAACGCGGGCTCGGGGTTCGCGATCACGCTCTCCAACACGCTCAACCAGAAGGCCGGCCTGCTGTTCTACGGCACGTTCGGCCCCACGAGCACGGCCTTCCAGGGCGGCACGCTGTGCGTGCAGGCGCCGTACTTCCGCACGGCTGCGCAGAGCTCCGGCGGCACGCCGACCCCGGCGGCGGATTGCTCGGGAACCTTCACGTACGACTTCAACGTGCTGCTCGCCTCGGGCACGAACCCGACGCTGCAGGTCGGCACGCTGGTCTGCTCGCAGTACTGGAGCCGGGACCCGGCCGCGACATTCACCACGAACCTCTCCAACGCGCTGCGCTTCACGATCCAGCCGTGATTTCACGCGCGGAGCGCTCCCTCTCTCGACACGCACCATGATCCGCATCCGCGCTCTGCTTCTCGGCCTCTTGCTCGCTCCGTCGGCGCACGCGGACGTCACGACGCTCGTCGCCGTGCGCGACGCGACGCTCTTCAACGACCCCACCGGTGCGCTCGCCAACGGCTCGGGGCCCGTGATGATCGTCGGGCGGGCGGGCAGCACGTCGACGGCTCCGCTGCGGCGGGCGCTGGTGCGCTTCGACCTCGCCGGAGCGCTGCCCGCGGGTTCCATCGTGAACTCCGTGCAGCTCGTGCTCCACAACACGAGCGGCAACACGGGTCCGCGTACCGTCGAATTGCACCGGGTGCTCGCGGACTGGGGCGAGGGCGCCTCGAGCACGACGAGCGGTCAGGGTGCCGCGTCCCAGCCCGGTGATGCGACGTGGATCCACACGTACTTCCCCGGCAGCTTGTGGAGCGCCGCCGGCGGCGACTTCGCTGCCGCGACGAGCGCCGCGCTCGCGATCGACCAGCTTGGGGTTCACACGTTCCCGTCGACGGCCGGTGCGGTCGCCGACGCGCAGGGCTGGCTCGACACTCCGGGCGCCAACTTCGGCTGGCTGCTCAAGCTCGACGTCGAGACGGTCGCGCAGACCACGAAGGTGTTCGGCACGCGCGAGTCCGCGAGTTCCGCGGAGTGGCCGAGTCTCGTGGTCGACTACACGCCGCCGGTGAGCGGCTACTGCGTCTCCGACACGTCGAGCGCCGGCTGTGCCGTGACGATCGCGAGCGCGGGCACACCGAGCGCGAGCGCGGGCTCGGGTTTCATCGTCTCGCTCGCGCACGCTCCGGCGGGGCGCGCGACCTCGCTCGTGTACGGCCTCTCCGGACCGACCGCGATCCCGTTCTCCGGCGCCATCCTGTGCGTCGCGCCGCCGTTGACACGCTGCGCGGTGCGCTTCGTCGATGCGAGCGACCCTGCGTGCGGCGGCGGAGCGTCGCTCGACTTCAACGCCCGCATCGCGTCGGGCCTCGATCCGCGCCTCGCGGCGGGCACGACCGTGCACATGCAGTGGCACGTGCGCGACGCGGCGACCTTGCTCGGCACGCTGGTGTCGAGCGATGCCCTGCGTGTCGTGATCCAGCCGTGACGCGCGCGCTGCGAAGCAGTTCGTAGCAGCGCTGGGGGTGCCCCATGGACTAGATTCCGCGCTGGAAAGCCGCGAGCTTTCCGCGGAAGGTCCATCCATGGCGCGCAAGCAGCAGTACAAGGTCACCACCCGGCTCGTCCACGGCCCCGAACATTCGGCGAAGTGGGACTTCACCCACCACGTCACGCCTCCGCTGTCGTCGTCGACGACGTACCGGCTCGACTCGGCCAAGCGCGGTGCGCGCGGGTTCCAGGAGTTCGGCCAGCTGGTGACGGATGTCGGCGAGACGCCGGTGTACATCTACGACCGCCTCGACGAGCCGACGCGCTCGATCCTCGAGGGCGAGCTGGCGGAGCTCGAGCAAGGCGAGTCGTGCGTGACCTTCGCCTCCGGCATGGCCGCGATCTCGGGCGCGCTGGGAGCGACGCTCAAGGCGGGCGACGAGGTGATCGCGCACCCGGTGCTCTACGGCTGCACGCACTCGCTTTTCCAGAACTGGTACCCGCGGCTGGGCATCGGCGTGAAGCGCGTCGACATGAACGCGCTCGCCAGCGTGCGCGCGGCGGTCAGCGACGCGACGCGCGTGCTGTACTTCGAGTCGCCGGTGAACCCGTCGCTCGAGCTGATCGACGTGCGCGCGCTGCGCAGGCTCGTCGACGAGCTCAACGTCGGCCGCGCCGACGACCGCAAGCTGCTGATCTTCATCGACAACACGTTCGCGACGCCCTTCGGCCAGCGGCCGCTCGCGCTCGGCGCCGACGTGGTGCTGCATTCGCTCACGAAGAACCTCGGCGGCTTCGGAACGGAGCTCGGCGGCGCGGTGATCTGCCCCAAGGAGATGCACGCGCGACTCCTGCTCTACCGCAAGGACTTCGGCGGCATCTTGAGCTCGAAGGCGGCCTGGGCGATCCTCGTGTACGGCCTGCCGACGCTCGCGTTGCGCCTCAAGCGCCAGCAGTTCACGGCGCGCAAGGTCGCAGCCTGGCTCGAGAAGCAACCGGAGGTCGCGCGCGTCGCCTATCCGGGGCTGCCGAGCTTCCCGCAGCGCGCGCTCGCCGAGAGCCAGCTCGTCGACTTCGACGGCGATTTCGCGCCGGGCAACATGATCTTCTTCGAGCTCGACCCGCGGAAGGCACCGCCGGAGGAGTTCATCGACGAGCTCGCGCGCTCGGCCTATTCGGTGACGCTCGCGGTCTCGCTCGGCCACACCAAGACGCTGATCGAGCTGCCGTCGAGCATGACGCACAGCTCCTACGGCAAGCAGGGCGGAGCGGTGCGCCTGTCGATCGGGCTCGAGAGCCCGAGCGACATCGTCAACGACCTCAAGGCCGCGCTCGACAAGGTCGCGGTGCGGACCAAGGGCGGCGAGAAGCCGCGCCGGAAGAAGTAGCTCAGTCTCCGACGAGCTCGAGCTTCGCGGGGTATCTCGTCTCGATCGTCCACTCGAAGCTTGCCGCGCCGCCCTTGGGCACGCGCACGCGCCACGTGAGGAAGTTCCACTGCTCGCGCAGCTTGCGCGAGGTCGGGTCGTCGTCGAGCTTCGCCGTCGAGTTCGCGAGCTTGATCTCGATGCGATCGTCGAGCGTGCGCGGCAGCGACTCGCGCACGAGCACCTCCGCGACCCCGTCGGCGCCTGCGATCGCGGCTCCCGCGTTCGTGAGCCGCACGCGCCACGCGCGCGTCTGCGTCGCGTTCTTCGAGAAGATCCCCGGTCCTTCGAGCTCGTCCTTCAGCGCGACACGCTCGAGCGTGAAGGCCGGATCGGGCCCGAGGTGCAGCGTGAGCTCCGCACCGGTCGGAACCGCGCCGAGCTCGGAATACCCGAGGAAATCCGCGCCAAAGTAGGTCGCGACCCGTCCGGGCAGCAGGGTCCACGGCGTCGTGTTGCGCGTGCGGCCGCGCAACCACACGCTCGAGTCGACCTCCGGCGCGCAGACGTACTCCGGCGTCACGTCGAGCTTCTGCGCGCCGACGAGCACCACCGAAGGCTCCGGGCGCGACGGCACGTTCTCCTTCTGCGCCATGCGGAAGCGCAGCGACAACCCGCTCGACTCGACGACCGCTTCCGTCGGCGGCGCTTCCCAGACCTCGGCGGACTTGGCGGCGAAGCCACTGAGATCCACCATGCGCCCGGGCTTCGCGCCCGCTCGCGCCGTGTAGACCGCGGTGGAGTCCGAGCGCGCTCCCAGCCAGATCGCGACCGGGTCGGGCCCTGCGGCGCCGACGTGCGGTCGCGCGGTCGAGAGCGCGAGCTCGATCCCGTTCCAGTCCTCGCCCGACTGCTGCCAGACCTCGGCGCGATAGCCGAGTTCCACCGAGCGAGCGTCACTCGCCGTGCGCAGCTCGTAGCGCGGCCGCCAGCCGGCGCCCGGCACGAGGTACTCGAGCGCGACTTCCGGCACGACCTCGCTCGCCGTGCGTTCGAGCGCGACGCGCACGTC
>JABWBL010000273.1 GCA_013360535.1 Planctomycetaceae bacterium | reverse complement strand
CCCCAGCGCGCGCGCCGAGGTCGCGTGCTGCGTGAGCACGCGCCGCTCGGCCTCGCGCGGCGCCGACACGACGGCTGCGAGCTGCTTGCGCTCCCCCACCATCGTCAGCGCGCGGATCGAGCGCACCGCGCCGACCAGGCTCTGGATCACGCCCATGTCGGCTTCGGCCGCCTCGTCGATCGCGAGGCCCTTGCCGTCCGGCCAGACGCTGTTCATCAGCATCGGCGCACCCTTGCGGCCGAGCGTCTCGTTCAGCGCCGTCCAGAGCACTTCCGTCATGTACGGAGTGAACGGGTGGAGCATCGCGAGCGAGTCCGAGATCACGCGCGCGAGCGTGCCGCGGGCCGCCGCCGCGCTGCGGGCGTCCGAACCCGAGAGGCGCGACTTCACGAGCTCGACGTACCAGTCGCAGAAGTCGTTCCAGACGAACTTGTAGAGCTCGGTGGCCGCGTCGTTGAGGCGGTACTCCTCGAGCGCGGTCGTCACGCTCGTGCGCGTGCGCTCGAGCCGCGACAGGATCCAGCGGTCCTCGAGCGCCACCGCGCTCGCCAGCGTCCCGTCCGTGCGCTCGCCTTCCATCTGGCCGAGCACGAAGCGCGTCGCGTTCCAGACCTTGTTGCCAAAACGCCAGCCCTGCTCGAGCCGGTCGGGCGCGAGCTTCGTGTCCTGTCCCTCGCGGGTCAGCAGGATGAGCGAATACCGCACGGCATCCGCGCCGTACTTCTCGATCATCTCGAGCGGATCGATGCCGTTGCCCAAGGACTTCGACATGCGCCGTCCTTGCGCGTCGAGCACCGTCGCGTGCACGTTGACGACGTCGAACGGGCAGCGCTTTTCCGGCGGCAGATGGTCGCAGAACTCGTAACCCGCCATCACCATGCGCGCGACCCACAGGTAGATGATGTCGCGCGCGGTCGACAGGAACTGCGTCGGGTAGAAACGCTCGAGCTCGGGCGTCTTGTCGGGCCAGCCGAGCGTGGCGAACGGCCACAGCCACGAGCTCGCCCACGTGTCCATCACGTCCTCGTCCTGACGCACGATCGGCTTGCCGGTCTTGGGATGCGGCGAGCCGGGCGCGAGGTCGGTGCGCGACGCGACGGGCACGCCGTCCTCGTCGTACCAGACGGGAATGCGATGTCCCCACCACAGCTGGCGCGAGATGCACCAGTCGTGCACGTTCTCGAGCCACTGCAGGTACACGTTCTGCCAGCGCTCCGGGTGGAAGCGCAGCTTGCCCGACTTCGCGGCCGCGATCGCGGGCTCAGCCAGCGGCTTCATCTTGACGAACCACTGTTCGCTGACAAGCGGCTCGATCACGCTCTTCGAGCGATCGGAGATCGGCACGTTGTGCACGAGGTCCTGCGACTTCTCGAGCCGACCCTGCGCCTCGAGTTGCTTGAGGAGCTCCGTGCGCGCCTTCTCGCGCGTCATGCCCGTGAACGGCCCGCACTCGCCGACGAGCTTGCCGTCCTTCGAGAGGATCGTGACGATCGCGAGCTTGAAGCGCGCGCCGCGTTCGTAGTCCGCCGGATCGTGTCCCGGCGTGATCTTGACCGCGCCAGTGCCGAACTTCGCCTCGACGGTCTCGTCGGCGAGGATCGGGATCGCGCGGCCGATGAACGGAATCAGCGCCTTTTTCCCGACCAGATCGCGGTAGCGCTCGTCGTCGCCGTTCACCGCGATGCCGGTGTCGCCGAACATCGTCTCGGGCCGCGTCGTCGCGACCGTGATGAAACGCTCGGGCTGGCCCTCGATCGCGTACTGGATGAAGTAGAGCTTGTCACGCCGCTCCACCATCTCGATCTCGTCGTCGCTGACGGCGGTCTCGAGCACGCAGTCCCAGTTGACGAGCCGCGCCCCGCGGTACACGAGGCCCTTCTCGAACAGGCGCACGAAACTCTCGCGCACCGCGCGCGACATGCCGTCCTCGAGCGTGAAGCGCGTGCGCGACCAGTCGCACGAACTGCCCAATCGCGCGAGCTGCTCGAGGATCTTGGAGCCGTGCTCCTCCTTCCACTTCCACACTTCGGCGAGGAACGCCTCGCGCCCCATGTCCTGCCGCTTCAGCTTCTTCTCGGCGAAGAGCTTCTTCTCGACCACCGCCTGCGTCGCGATGCCCGCGTGGTCCGTGCCCGGCACCCACAGCGTCTCGAAGCCCTGCATGCGACGGTGGCGCACGCAGATGTCCTGGATCGTGTTGTTGAGCGCGTGCCCCATGTGCAGCACGCCCGTCACGTTCGGCGGCGGAATCATGACGCAATACGTGCCGCGCGAGCCGCTGCCGCTCGCACGCGGCTGGAAGCCGCCGGAAGCCTTCCAAGCGGCGTAGATCGGGCCTTCGTGGTCCTTGGGTTCAAAGCGCGTCGGGAGTTCCATGCGTCGTCCGATTCGTTTGTGGGCGCAATAGGGTACACAGGGGCCCATGAGCCCGCACCCGCTGACACGTCCCGAAGCCACCGACTGGCAGGAAACCTCGCTCCACGCGCATGTTCTCGAGTTCCTGAGCGAGATCGAGAAACGCCGCGATCCGCGTGTCGTGCGCACGAGCTTCGGTGCGAGTCCCGAAGGCAGGGAACTGCCGCTGCTCGTTCTCTCCAAGGACGGCCTCCGCACGCCGGAAGAGGCCCGCGCCTCCGGCCGCCCCATCGTGCTCATCATCAACGGCATCCACGCCGGCGAAGTCGAAGGCAAGGAAGCGAGCCTGATGCTTGTGCGCGACTGGCTCGACGGCCGCCAGCCCGGCCTCTTCGACGAGCTCGTCACCGTGATCGTTCCGCTCTTCAATCCCGACGGCAACGACCGCATCGATCCCGCCAACCGCAAGCTCGACATCGCGAAGCTCGCGGGCCACATCGGACCGCCCAAGGGCGTCGGCACACGCGTCAATGCCTCCGGCATCAACCTCAACCGCGACTACATGCGCCAGGAAGCGCCGGAGATGCGCCTCCTGCAGAGCAAGGTCTACCGCCCGTGGCGCGCGCACCTCTCGATCGACTGCCACGCGACCAACGGCTCCGTGCACCGCTTCGCGCTCACCTACGACACGCCGCACGTGCCGGAGAGCGGACGCCGCGAGCCGATCGAGTACCTGCGCCAGCGCTTTCTCCCCGTCGTCACCGAACGCCTCAAGGCGCGCACCGGCCTCGCGACGTTCTTCTACGGCAACTTCGTCGCCGACGAGGGCGGCACCGGCCAGGGCTGGATGACCTACCCCAATCACCCGCGTTTTGGCGGCAACTTCCGCGGTTTGCACAACCGTCTCGACCTGCTGCTCGAGACCTACTCGTACCTCGAGTTCCCCGAGCGCGTCCGCACCACGTACGAGTTCCTCGTCGAGACGCTGCGCCTCGCGGCGGAGCGTGGCCGCGAGATCGTCGAGCTGTGCGCGAAGTGCGAGCTGCCTCCCAAGCGCGTCGCGGTCCGGTACAAGCTCGAGTCCGAGCCCGGCGAGGTCGAGATCCTCACTCGCGAGCCGCGCACCCTCGACGGCAAGCCGACGTCCGTGCGCATCCCGCACCTCGCGAAGTTCGTCGGCACCGAAGTCGTCGACCGACCGCTCGCGTACGTGGTTCCGGCGGCCTGCGAGCCATTCTTCGAGCTCCACGGGCTCCCGATGGAGCGCCTCCAGCGCGCCACGGTGGCGGACGTCGAGGTCGCGCACGTCCTCGGGCTCGCGGCGGACCCGACGCGCGGCATTCTGGAGTCGTCGACCGAAAGCGAACTCCTCGTGCGCCACGAACGCACGAAGCGCACGCTTCCGGCCGGCGCGCTGCTCGTGCGCACCGAACACGCTCTCGGCGCCGTCGCGACGTACCTGTGCGAGGCGAAGAGCGACGACGGCCTCGTCCAATGCGGCATCCTGTCGCAGCCCAAGGCTGGCGAGGAGTTCCCGGTGCTGCGCGTGCTCTCGCTCGGCTGACACCGGAACACGGGGAGACGGAACGAGCCATTTGGGGCAGCCACGAAGCGGCCAGGAAGGCCGGAAATCGGGCCGGAAGGGCGTGCCGGGCGGGTTGCGCCCGACGGCCTTCCGCGGCAGAGTGGCTCCACCCCCGGGAGACCCGCCCGAATGAAGAGCACTCTTCGCCTCCTGTCGCTCGTGTTCGTTCCCGCTGCCGTCGCGCCGCTGGCGCTCGTGGCCTGCGTCGCCCAGACGCCATTGTCGACCAACGCCATCCGCCTCGAGGGCGCCGCCAGCGTGACCTCGATCGAGTGGCGCGAGGACTTCACCGTCTACGAGCTGCTCACGCAGCCCGGCGTGCTCTCGCCGACCGCCGAGACGCCTTCGGTCGAGGTCCACCGGACGCTGAACGGCTCGCCGCTGGTGATCCCCGTCGACTTCGCCAAGATCCACGCCGGCGACTCCTCCTCCAACATCCTCCTGCGCCCCGGCGACCTCGTGCGCATCTTCGCAGCGCGCTAGTTCGCCCCGGCGCGCGAGCCGCCGCTCCCCCGCGGTTCGGGCGCGAAACCCGGCCCCGAAGACGCGCCATGCCCACGCTCGTTCCCTCCAGTCGCTTGCGCTTCGCGCTCGTCCTGGGCGCCACGTTCCTCGTCGCGCTGTTTGGCTACGTGTGGCTCCGGACGCGCGAGCCTGCGCTTCCCATTGAGCCCGCCGAGCTCTTCGTTCCCGTGCCAGCCGAAAGCGAGGTTGCCGCAGCGCCAGTGGTGCGCGATGAGCCTCCGCCCCCAGCCGTCCCGGTCCCCTCGGAGCCTCCCACAACCCAGCCCGTCGCTCCCCCACCGACCGAGCCTGCGCAACCCACCGCGGAGGAGCGTTACGGCCAGCTCTCGCTCGACGAGCTGAAGCGCACCTTCGCGCACGTCCGAGTCGAACTGAGCGAGACCCGCAAGCGCCTCGTCGAAGCGCGCCTCGAAGCCGGCGACTACGAGCTGGAGGTCCGCCAGTCTCCCGGCCAGACCGTCGAACTCGGCCAGAGCTCCGACCCCTTCGGCGTCCAGTTCGGCGGCCGCATCCAGCCGCTCGCCGACGGCTCCGTCGAACTCCACAAGGTCAGCCTGAAGCCAGGCGAAGACCTCACCTTCGACCGCCTCAACGCCGACTACTACTGGCTGAATGTCCGCATCCGCGAACTCGAGAAGTCTGCGAAACGTGACTAGGACACGAACGGCGCGCGCAGGCGTGTTCGCAGCAGGTTGCGGGCCCGGGTCGTGTCGAGGCAGACGTCGGCGGGGCGTACGTTGCCGGCGGGAGCGGTCGAGCGGGAGGCGGTCCGGAAGGTGAGAGGGAGGCCGGCGGCGAGGATGGCGCGGCGGCCAAGCTCGGCGCGGGAGAGGCGTTCGGGTCCGGCGAGGTGCAGGAGGCCGGAGATGGGCGCAGCGTTGGCGGACGGCGCGAGCGTGAGCTCGAGCAGGGCGTCGGCGGCG
>JABWBL010000272.1 GCA_013360535.1 Planctomycetaceae bacterium | reverse complement strand
GACGGGCAGCTCGCAGGAGCGCACGCGCAGGCCGGCGGGCGGGTCGCGCTCGAGGGCGGCGGCGATGGCGCGGCTGGGGTTGTTGCGGCGGTCCTCGAAGGGACCAAAACCGGTGACGAGCACGAGCGGGAGCGGCACGGCGCCAATCTACGCCGGATCCGGGCTCGCGCGGAACGGGGAGCGGGTGCCGCCGCTAGAATCCTCGCGCTCGAAAGGACCATCCGATGCCGCGCAAGGACAAGGTGCTCGTCGCCAACGGTCAGGGTTTCTGGGGCGACTCGCTGCTCGGGCCGATCCGCCTGTGCCGCGAGGGCCCGATCGACTACCTGACGCTCGATTACCTCGCCGAGGTGACGATGAGCATCCTGCAGAAGCAGTACCTGCGGGACCCGTCGAAGGGCTTCGCGACCGACTTCATCCGGATGGTCGACCGCACGGCGCCCGAGCTCGTGAAGAAGGGCATCAAGGTCGTCGCCAACGCCGGCGGCGTGAACCCGATGGCCTGCAAGGAAGCGACGCTCGGCGTGCTGCGCAAGCACGGCTTCAAGGGCGTCAAGGTCGCGGTCGTCGAGGGTGACGACATCTACGGCCAGCTCGACAGCCTGCTCGCGGGCGGCGAGACGCTCGCCAACATGGACACCGGGGCGCCGCTGGCGAGCGTGCGCGAACGCGTCTCGAGCGCAAACGTCTACCTCGGCGCCTTCCCCACCGCCGAGGCGCTCGACCAAGGCGCGCAGATCGTCATCACCGGCCGCGGCACCGACCCCGGCCTCGTGCTCGGCCCCCTGATCCACGAATTTGGCTGGAAACGCGACCAGTTCGACCTGCTCGCGGCCGGCACGATCGCGGGCCACATCGTCGAGTGCGGCGCGCAGTGCACCGGCGGCAACTACGTCGATTGGCGCTCGGTCCCCGACATGGCGATGGTCGGTTATCCGATCATCGAGGCTTCCGCCGACGGCTCGTTCGTCGTCACCAAGCACGCGGGCACGGGTGGTTTGGTCACGCCGCGCACGATCCTGCACCAGCTCGTGTACGAGATGGGCGACCCGCGCAACTACATCGGCCCGGACTGCGGCGCCGACTTCACGTCGATCCGCATGGAGCAGGTCGGGCCCGATCGCGTGCGTTGCACGGGCGCGAAGGGCTCGGCGCCGACGCCGACCTACAAGGTGTCGATCAGCTACCAGGACGGCTGGAAGGCGCTCGGGCAACTGACGATCAGCGGCCCGGACGCGCTCGCCAAGGCGAAGCTGTGCGCCGAGATCGTGTGGAAGCGCCTCGCCTACGACGGTTGCACGTTCAGCGAGCAGGAGAAGACCGTCGAGTTCGTCGGTGCGAACGTGTGCCACGCCGGCATCGCGGTGCCGCACGCCGACGAGCCGAACGAAGTCGTGCTGCGCATCGGCGTGAAGGGCGCGGACAAGGCGAAGATCGAGCGTTTTGGCTACGAGCTCGTCCCGCTCGTCACCTCGGGCCCGCCGGGCGTCACCGGTTTCGCCGGTGGCCGTCCGCACGCGACCGAGATCATCGGCTTCTGGCCGGCGTTGATGCGCAAGGACAAGGTCGCGACCAAGGTCAGCGTGTTCGAGTCTTGATCGGAGGACAACCCATGCCCCTCGTGCCGCTCATCCGCATCGCCGACGCCCGCTCCGGAGACAAGGGCGAAGGTTCCAACGTCGGCGTGATGGCGCGTTCCGACGCCGCCTACACGTTCCTCGCGAGCGCGCTGACGACGGAAGTCGTGCGCCGTCACATGGCCGCGATCAACGCTGGTGGCGTGAAGCGCTACGAGGCGCCAAGCCTGCGTGTGCTCAACTTCATCCTGCAGGACAGCCTCGGCGGCGGCGGCTCGGCGAGCCTGCGCACGGACGCGCAGGGCAAGACGCACGGCCTCGCGCTGCTGCGGCTCGAGCTCGACGTGCCGCAGTCCGTGCTCGACGCGACGCCCCACTAGCTCCCCCACGGAAACTCCATGGATTTGCTGCTCGAACTGTCGGAGAAGGCGCGCCGCAACCCGCGGCGCATCGTGCTGCCCGAGGCCCAGGACGCGCGCGTGAGGCAGGCGGCGGCGACGCTGCAGCAGAAGGGTATCTGCGAGCCGGTGCTGCTCGACGACGGCCGCATGGGGAGCGCGCCCGCGGGCGTCGAGGCGATCCGCATCCAACGCGACCCGCGCCTCGAGAAGTTCGCGGCCGAGCTCTACGAGCTGCGCAAGTCGAAGGGCATGACGCTCGACGAGGCGCGAAGGAAGATCCAGGAGCCGCTCTTCTTCGGAGCAATGCTCGTGCGCACCGGCGACTGCCAGGGCGGCGTGTCGGGCAGCGAAGCGGCGACGGCGGACGTGTTGCGCGCCGGCCTGCAGGTCGTCGGGCTCGCGCAGGGCTGCAAGACGCTCTCGTCGTGTTTCCTGATGATCTTCAAGGATCGTGCGCTGACGTACGCCGACTGCGGCGTCGTGCCGAATCCGACTTCCGAGCAGCTCGTCGACATCGCGATCGCCGCCGCCGAAAGCCACCGCCGCCTCGTCGGCGAGACGCCGAAGGTCGCGCTGCTCTCGTTCTCGACCAAGGGCTCGGCCCAGCACCCCGACGTCGACAAGGTCACGAAGGCGCTCGAGCTCCTCAAGCGCCGCGCGCCCAACCTGACCTGCGATGGCGAGCTTCAACTCGACGCCGCCATCGTGCCGTCGGTCGCCGAGAAGAAGTGCCCCGGCTCGCCGCTCTCCGGCCGCGCCAACGTGCTCATCTTCCCCGACCTCGACGCCGGCAACATCGGCTACAAGCTCACCCAACGCCTCGCCGGCGCCACCGCGCTCGGCCCGCTCGTCCAAGGCCTCTCCCAACCCTTCATGGACCTCTCCCGCGGCTGCTCCGCCGACGACATCGTCCACGTCGCCACGATCGCCTCCGTCCTCTCCAACTGAGCGCGCCCTCGTGCCGGAGCAGTTTTTCTCGACGAGCGTCCCGCTCCTCCGGCCACGCCTTCGCCTCCCTCCGCTCGCCGAAAAAACTGCTCTGGCACGGTACTGATCACGTACCCGCGAGAAAGTGCGGCAGCACCAGCCGCAGAGTCTTTGCCTGCTCGAGCAGGAGTTCCTCGGAGCGATCGCGCGGCTTGGCCCACGCGAAATGGGCCTCGTTCTCGGCGCGATCCTGCTCGGTGATCTTCGCTGCGTACCGCGCCAGCAGCTCCGACAGTTCGATCGGATGCTCCGGATCCGACTCCAACCGCGTAGGTTCGGCTCCGAGCGGATGGAACAGCAACGTGCGGCGATCCTTCACGAAGTCATCCGTGACGCGGACTACGTGGTCATGGCCGAGAAAGCACCGGCCCTCGACACCTGGCGGCGCCGTGAGTCCCCGAAACTCGAACCCGCAGTCCTCGAGGAACCAGAAGAGCCGGTAGGCGAAGCGCTCGTTCCGAGATCCGCGACGAATGCTGGCCTGCAACTGCAAAAGGTACGCGTGCGTTTCGGGGTTGATGCGACCGATCACATCCTCATACCTGTGAGAGTAGTGCGGCTTGTTGTGGAAACCGGCCCACTTGAGTCGGAAGAGCGGCTCCAGATTGCCGTCTTCAACGAGCGTTCCCGCGAAGCTGAAGTGAGTCAGCGCCGGCATGTCGTTCAGGAACGAGATCGATGGCATCGAGCCACAGTTGATGTACCCCAGCCATGTCAGTGCCTTCGCCGCAACGATGGTGGCATGGTTCCCGATCCGCTTGCAGTCCCTGAACCGCAGTTCCTTCAGCCCCGTCAAGCGCGTCACCGGCACGATCGACGTCAAGCGCGGCAAACGGCTCAGCTGGACATCCTTGAGCCCGGCGAATCTCTCGATTCCCTCGAGCGAAAGCACGCTGCCTCCGTTCAACGACAGCGCCTCCAGCTCAGGCAGCGTCGGCAGCTCGCTCAAGTCCTTGGATTTCGGCGAGTAGCTCGACAAGCACAGGTCGCGCAATGCGCCGTTCGCTTCCGACAGCCGCAGCTTGCCCTTGCAGGTGACCATGAGCCTCCGGAGGTGCGGAAGCTCGCCAAAGTCCGGCATGCGGGCGATGCCATCGATGTGGAGCTCCTCCAGCCGTTCCAGATGGCGCAGTCCGCTCAAGTCGAGCGCGCCCACCAAGAGAACCGAAATGGCCCGGATGTGGCGATGGTCGCGCAGGAACTCGACGTCCGTCTCACCGAACCCGTGGAACGACGACAGGTCGAGCCGGTCGATGCCCTGCTCACGCGCGAACTGCAGGCACGCATCGAGTCGATCGCTCTCCAGCCGCAGCGAACGGGTGTCGCCGCTCTCGTAGATCTGAAAAGGCGGTGTTTCGCTCATGGGAAGTGGGCGCGCGACGAAGCCACGCGACGCGCCCAAGTTATCCTCTCGCCCCCATGGATTCCCCCATGCCTGCCTCGCCTGTTCTGTCGTTGCGCGGAATCGCCAAGCGCTTCGACACCAAGCTCGTGCTCGACGGCATTGACCTCGACGTCCACGCGGGCGAGATCGTCGGCTATGTCGGGCCGAACGGGTCGGGGAAGAGCACGACGATCAAGCTGCTGCTCGGGATCCTGCCGGCGTTCGAGGGCGAGATCCGCGTGTGCGGATTCGATCCGCGCAAGGACGCGCTCGAGATCAAGAAGCGCGTCGGGTACGTGCCCGAGAACGCGATCCTGTACGAGTCGCTGACGGTGGCGGAGTTCCTGATCTTCGTCGGACGCGTGCACGGGCTCGATGACGCGACGATCGAGCGGCGCGCGAAGGCGTGCCTCGACACGTTCGAGATCGGCGAGCGCGCGGCGTCGCGCATCGCGGAGCTGTCGAAGGGCATGCGGCAGAAGGTACTGCTCACGAGTGCGCTGCTGCACGCGCCCGAGGTGCTCGTGTTCGACGAGCCGCTGAGCGGGCTCGACGTGCACTCGCAGCTCGTGGTGAAGGAAGTGCTGCGCCGCCTCGCGCAATCGGGGCGCGCGGTGCTGTTCAGCTCGCACGTGATGGACGTGGTCGAGCGCCTGTGCACGCGCATCGCGATCCTGAGCGGCGGGCGCATCGTCGCGCAGGGCACGTTCGAGGAGCTCGCGAGCGCGGGCCCGGGTGGTTCGCTCGAGGGCATCTTCACGAACGTCACCGGCAGCGGCGATTACGAGCAGCGTGCCGAGAGCCTCGTGGCGGCGATCGAGTCATGATCGGCCCCAGCGGCCCGTGGAAACCGCGGCGCAGCGGCTCCCTCACCGTCTCGCTCTCGCTGTGGACGGTCGACCGGCTGCGGCGCTGGATCGAGCTCGCGGGCGTCGATTTCCGCGCGTTCCGCCTCCTGCTCGAGCTGCGCACGCGCGAGACGCTGCCCGCGATGCTGCTGTTCGTCGTCTCGGCGCTCGTCGTCTTCCACTTCGCCCTGCCCGC
>JABWBL010000271.1 GCA_013360535.1 Planctomycetaceae bacterium | reverse complement strand
GGCCGACTTCGTAGGCCTTGCGCGCGAGCGACGACGCACGTTCCGCCTGCGGCACCGCCTGTTCGACCAGGGTCGCGAGAGTGCGTTCCGCCGCGAGCGCGGTCGCGTGCGCGGCCCGCACGTCCTGTTCGGCCTCGCCGCGCAGCGCATCCCGCAGCTCGGCCGCCGCATCCCGCAGCAGCTCCGCGCGCCGCAACTGCACGATGTTCTGGTCGAAGATCGGGATCTCGATCGAGCCGTTGAAGCCGCCGACGTACGGCGTGTTCGTGCCGACTTCCGGGTGTTCCCACTCGATCCCGAGCGCGACATCCGGCGTCGTGCGGCTGCGTTCGAGCGCGACGTTCGCCTCGGCCCGCGCGACCGAGATGTCGGCGGCCCGCAAGTCGAGGCGACGGTTCGACGCCAGCTCGAGCACTCGCTCGACTGCGGGAAGCTCCTGCGCGGTCGCGCCGGGGAGTTCGATGACGTCGAGCCGCGCCGGGTCTCCATCGAGGGAGAGCAGCGACGCGAGCTCACGCCGCTGTTCGATTCCGGCGCTCTCCAGCCGCTGCAGCTCCACCTTCGCGAGCGCGAGGCGAGCTTGCGCCTGCGGGAGCTCGCTCGAGCGCGCCACTCCGACGTCCACCTTGCGCTGCATCAGCACGAGCGCATCCTGCGCGAGCTGGACCTCGCTTTCGACCGCACTTCGCGCCGCCTGCACGCTCGCGAGTGCCCCGTACGCGCGCTCGACGTCGTACGCGAGCCGCGCCGCCTGCCCCGCGACCGATGCGACCTTCTCTCGCAGCTCCGCTTCGGCAAGATCCCGCCGGAAACGCAGCTGCCACAGCTCGCTCAGGCCCTGCACGAGATCGGCGCCAATGCGCTCGCGCCCACCACCGTCCGGCCACAGGTAGGCGAGCCCCAGGGTCGGGTTCCGCAGCAGCCCCGATTGCTCGTAGTCGGCGCGCGAAACGCCGATCTCGAAGAACGCCGCGCGCAAGCGCCGATTCTGCTGGAGCGCGAGCTGGCGTGCTTCGGCGAGCGTGAGCCCGCCATCGAGGACACGCTCGACCTCCGCGCTCGAGAGCCCCGGCTCGTCGGGCCGCAGCACGTGCTCGACGCCGGTCGCCTCGCGGATCGCGACCTGCGCGTCCGTGTAGTCTCCGCTGGGATCGACCGTCGCACGGCAGGCCGCGACGAGCGCGACGCCGGCGAACACCACGAGATCAAGCTTCCGCACCGGTCACCTCCATCGGCATGTCATTTTCCTCGCCGGATTCCGCCGGAATCGCGAAGCGCAGGAACAGGCTCGGAACGAGCAGCATGTTGAGCAGGGTCGAGGACAACAGGCCCCACAGGATCACCACCGCCATCGGCGTGAGGATCTCACTGCCCGGCTTGTCGCCGCGCAGTGCGAGCGGGATCAGCGCGAGGCCCGCGGCCAGCGCCGTCATCAGGATCGGCGCGAGGCGCTCAAGCGCGCCCCGTCGCACCGCCTCGCGGAAGTCGCGCACGCCTTCGTGGCGCTGCAGGTGGCGGATGTGCGAGACGAGCATGATGCCGTTGCGCGCCGCGACACCGAACACGGTGATGAAGCCGATGATCGAGGCCACGGTGAGCACGCCGCCGGTCAGGTAGACGCCCAGCACGCCGCCGATCAGAGCGAGCGGCAGGTTGAGCAGGATCAGCGCCGCGTCGCGCACCGATCCGAAGGCGAAGTACAGGAGGAACGCGATGCTCGCGACGATCAGTATGCCGAGCACGCCGAGCAGCTCGCCCGTCGCCTGCGCGCTCTCGAACTGGCCGCCATACTCGACCCAGTAGCCCGAGGGCAGGTCCACGCGCGACTCGATTCCGGCGCGGATTTCCTCGACGACGCCGCGCAGGTCGCGGCCCGCGACGTTGCACATCACGACGATCTTGCGCTGCGCGTTCTCGCGGCTGATGAAGTTCGGCGTGCGGTCCTCGCGCACCGTGGCGAGCGCGCGCAGCGGGATGCGCTGTCCCTCCGGGGCCTCGACGAGCACGTCCGGCAGGTACTCCGGATCGAGCTCGCCCGCGCCGCTCGTACGCACGACGAGCGCCACGGGATTGGTTCCCTCGAGCACTTCGCTCGCGACGCTGCCCTTCGTGGCGAGCTCGACAGCGTGGGCCACGTCCTCGATGTGCAGCCCATGCCGCGCGATCGCCGCGCGGTCGAACTCGATGCGCATCGTCGGCACCAGCGCCTGCCGCTCGACCGACAGGTCGACGACACCCGGCACCGTGCCCATCACCTCCTCGATCTTCGCGCCGAGGTCGCGCAGTTGCCCGAGATCGGGCCCGAACAGCTTGACCGCGATGCTCGCGCGCGTGCCCGAGAGCATGTGGTCGATGCGGTGCCCGATCGGCTGGCCGAACGAGGCCTGGATGCCGGGAATCCTCGCGAGCCGCTCGCGCAGCGACTCGAGCAACTCGTCCTTCGTGCGCCGTGGCTTCCCCAGCCGCACAGGAGCTTCCATGTCGAGCGTCATGTCCATCTCGCTCGCCTCGACGCCCTGCACGTGCTCGTCCTCTTCGGCACGCCCGGTGCGTCGCCCGATCGCGACCACCTCGGGTTCCTGCATGACCTCGCGCTCGACGAGCTGCGCGAGCTGGTCCCCTTGCGCGATCGACGTGCCAGGCAGGCTCGCGACCTCGACGACCAAGGCGCCTTCATTGAATTCCGGCAGGAACCCGCGCCCCATGGTCGCCGCGCTCCACGTCGCGAGGGCGAGCATCGCAGCACTCGGAATCCCGACGATCCACGGGTGGTTCAGCGCCCACTCGAGCGGCCTCGCGTACAGCTTCTGCAGCCAGTGCACGAGCGGCGGCTCCCCACCCTTCGTCACGATGCGGCTGTTCGGCAGGAGCAGGCTGCACAAGGCCGGAGTCAGCGTGAGCGCGGTGAGCAGCGACGCCGCGAGCGACACCGTGAACGCGAGTCCCAGCGGCCGCAAGAGCCGCCCCTCGACGCCCGACAGGAAGAACAGCGGCGCGAACACGAGCAGGATGATGAACGTCGCCAGCACGATCGAGCCGCGCACCTCCACGCTCGCCGCATAGATCACGCTCACCGCCGCCTTGCGCCGGCCCTCGGGCAGCTTGCGGTTCTCGCGCAGGCGCCGCAGCACGTTCTCGACGTCGATGATGGCGTCGTCGACCAGCGCTCCGATCGCGATGGCCATGCCACCGAGCGTCATCGTGTTGATGTTCGCGCCCATCAGCTCGAGCGCGAGCACGGTGATGAGCAAGGACAGCGGCAGCGCGAGCAGCGTGATCACGCTCGCGCGTGTGCTCGCGAGGAACGCCGCCACGACCAGCACGACGAACAGCGCACCCTCGACGAGCGCCGAGACGGTGTTGTCGACCGAGTTCTGGATGAACGAGGCCTGCCGGAACAGGTTGCGGTTGATGTGCATGCCCGCCGGCAGCACGGCTTGCAGCTCGTCGAGCGTGCGATCGAGCCGTCCCGTGAGCTCGAGCGTGTTCGCGCCCGGCTGCTTCTGCACGGCGAGCACGACCCCAGGCTCGATGATCGCCTCCCAGTTCGGCCCGCGCCGCGACGCCGCCGCCGTTCCGCGCTTGAGCGCCGGCCCGATCACGACCTGGCCGAGGTCGCGCACCGTCACCGGCACGCCCTCGCGCCGCGCGACCTGCACCGCCGCGATGTCGTCGATGCCGACGACACGACCGATGCCTTCGACGAGCACTTCCTGCGCGCCCATGTGCAGCACGCCGGCCGCGACGTTCTGGTTCGAGCCCGCGAGCGCCTCGATCACCTCGTCCGCCGTCACGCCGTAGGCGCGCATGCGATCGGGGGCGAGCAGCACCTGGTACTGCTTCGTGTCCCCGCCGATCGGCGTCACCTGCGACACGCCCGGCACCGAGAGCAGCCGGCGCTTGAGCACCGTCGTCGCCGTCGTGCGCAGCTCGAGCGGCCCGTGGCGATCGCTGGTGAGCGACACGAACAGGATCTCGCCCATCACGCTCGACACCGGCGCGAGCTTGGGCGCCTCGACGCCTTCCGGCATCGCGCCCGCGATCGTGCTCAAGCGCTCCGCCACCGTCTGGCGCGCGCGCTGGATCTCGGTTCCCCACTCGAACTCGACCCACACGACCGTGATGCCGAGCGCCGTGCCCGAGCGCACGCGTCGCACGCCCGAGGCGCCGTTCATCACGCTCTCGATCGGGAACGTGACCTGCGTCTCCATCTCCTGCGGAGACAGGCTGTGGCCTTCGACGAGCACCGTGACGGTCGGCGCCGTCAGGTCAGGGAAGACGTCGACCGGCATGCGCAGCGTGACGAACACGCCCAGCGCCATCGTGACGATCGACAGGACGACCACCGTGAGGCGCTTCTCGAGCGCCCAGCGGATCAGGAGGTTGATCATCGAAGTGGCTCCCGATCAGTGGTGGTGGTGTTCCATCGACGCGGGCGCCATCGACGCGAGCCGCACGATGTAGGCGCCACGGGTCGCGACGCGCTCGCCCTCCGCGAGCCCCTCGAGCACCTCGACGCTCGCGCCGTCGCGCAGGCCCAGCCGCAGCTGGCGCTTCTCGAACAGCTCGCCCGAGCGCATCACGTAGGCCGTCGGCACGCCCTGGTCCATCACGATCGCCTCGTGCGGGATCGCGAGCGCCCCGCGCACGAGTTCCGTGCGCAGCTCGAGTTCGGCGAGCTGGCCCTCGATCAGCCTGCCGGCGGCATTTTCCGCCGGAAACCGCACGATCACGGCCCGCGAGTCCGCGCTCACGCGGGGCGCGATGTACGGCGCACCGGCGAGCTCGAGGCGCTCGTCCGGAAGCCCGAGGAACGTCGCCGTCGCGCCGAGCTCGCGCGCGACGCGGTGCAGGTCGAACTCGGACACCCGCCCTTCGATCCACACCTTCGACGGATCGACGATGTGCACGAGCTCCATGTCCGGCGTCACGCTCGCGCCGGCGGACGGCGACGCCCACGTCACTACGCCGTCGATCGGCGCCGTCACTTGCACGCGCACCACCGGCGAGCCCGAGCGCGCGTCGAACGGCACGCGGTCGGTGATCAGCCGCTCGACGGTCTGCTTGCGCCCGAGCGCGAGCTCCTCCTCGTGCAGCGTCATCTCGACCTCGAGCTCCGCTGCATCGAGCTCGGGCAGCGTGCTCAGGCCCTCGGGCCGCAGCGCCTTCAGGCGCTCGAGCTCGCGCTGCGCGAACGAGCGCCGCAGCTGGGAGTGCTCGACCTCGTGCACGGCCTCGACGAGCCGCATCTCCAGCTCGAGCCGCAGCGCGTGCAACTGCGCGATCGTCGCCGCATCCGCCGGCGGTTCGACGCTGAACAGCACCTCGCCCGCCTTCACTCGTTCGCCCGAGCGCGGCAGCGTGCGCCCTTCGACCGGCGCGATGCGGCCCGCCACCGGCGCGTGCACGTCAGCCT
>JABWBL010000270.1 GCA_013360535.1 Planctomycetaceae bacterium | reverse complement strand
CTTGGCGGCCGGAACCGACGCGGGAACCGGCTTGGGCGCGCTCGCCTCAGCCTTGGGCGCCGCGCCCTGCACCTCGCCAACCTCGACGACGCCCCCGCACTTGGGGCATTTCGCCTTGGCGGCGGTGAACGTGGCGGGAACCTTGAACGACGCAGCGCACTGCGTGCACTTGGCCTGACGGAACTGGTCCATGAGAGAGAGTCGGGGGGTGGGACGGAGAGCGCTCCCGGGATGGCGGGAGCGCGGGGATTCTAGCGCGGCCTAGCCGCCGCCCTTGGCCTTGTCCTTTTCCATCGCGCGCTTGTCGCGTTCGGTGGGCTGCACGAGGCCTTCGAGCGCGTCGGCGCCGACCTTCTTCTTGTCGTTCTCGAAACGCTCGCCGCTCAGCAGGTACCACGCGAACCACTGGCGGATCGCGATGTCGCGCTTCTTGTCGCTCTCCGGGCCGGAGCCGAGCGGGCTGAAGCCGACCTGCTTGCCGGTGATGTCCTTGAGCAGGTTGTGGACGATCGTGATCTGGCCGAGCGACTTGTCGTCGGTGATCTGGATCTCGTACATCTTGGTCAGCAGGATCGGCAGCGCAGGCTTGCCGAGGTCGACGAGGTCGGCGGTGACCTTGGTGCGTTCCTTGGCGCGCAAGTTGGTGTCGAGCACCTTCTCGACCAGCTCGTCGATGCGCTTGCGCACGTCCGGCGGCGTGTCGTCGAGGTGCGGCAGCGGGCGCGGGTCGGCCTGCTTGATCGAAAGGCCGTCGACCTCGACCCGCGTGATCTCCTTGTTGACCGAGACCTTGGCGGCCTTCTTCTCCTCGGCGGAGATGTAGCGCGTCCAGGCGTACACCTTCCAGCGGCCGTCCTTGTCGAGGGCCATCTTCCAGTCGTAGTTGCGGTTCTCGAGCTGCAAGTCACCTTCGCGTCCAGCGATCTCGAGGCGCACTTCCGCGTTGGCCGGTTCCTCGAGCGTCACCTTGCCGTTGAACGGGCGCCACTTGGCGACCACCTCGTCACCGTCGCCCTTCGTCAAGCTCTCGATCGTGGCGGTCTTCAGGTCGTCCTTCTGGAGCGCCGTCATCTCGTCCCAGGTCGGCAGGCTCTCGCCGTCGGGCAGCGTGCGCCGGTACTCGACGAGCTTGGGGAAGTGGATCATCGACTCGAGCCGAGCGGCGTTGCCGATGTAGGCCGCGTCGTACACGTCGCGGGCCAGCTTGCAGAAGCTCGATTCGTAGCCCGACAGGTCGACCTTGGGCGCCTCGACCTTGGGCTTCTCGGCCACGACCGGCGGCGGCGCCGGCTTGTCGCCGGAGTTGGCGAGGATCGCGACCACGACCACGCCGACCACGACCGCGCCACCGATGACGAAGGGCGTGTTGCTCGACTTCGAGGGGCGCGCGTTGCCCTTCGCGCCGGGCTCGCGCGCGACGTACACCTTGCCGCAGTTGCCACACTTGACCTTCGCGCCCTCCTTGCTGTCGGGGATCTTCGCCTTGGTCTTGCAGAACGTGCACTCGATCAGCATGAGGCTCTCGCGGGCGGTTGGGGATGGTGGGGGAGCTACCTCGGCGCGGGCTCCGGACTACCGGATGCCTGTCGCGGCGCGCGCTCGCCCACCGGCGCGGGTCGGGCAAGATACGCCGCTCGAGCCCGAGCCCGCAAGGAAGCCGATGCTCCGCACGGGTAGGATGCGCCGCGATGGCCCGCCGCAAGTCTCCGCCCGCCCAGCGCACGCCCTCGGCCCCGAAGGTGGCGCCCCAGCTTCCGCCGCGGCGCAAGGCCGAAGGCGAGTTCGAGCTCGTCTGCCCGTTCCAGCCGACCGGGGACCAGCCCAAGGCGATCGAGACGCTGGTGGCGGGGCTGAAGGCGGGGAAACGCTGCCAGACGCTGCTCGGCATCACGGGCTCGGGCAAGACCTTCACCACGGCGGCGACGATCGAGCGCGTCGGGCGGCCGGCGCTCGTGCTCAGCCCGAACAAGACGCTGGCGGCGCAGCTGTATTCCGAGCTGCGCGAGTTCTTCCCGCACAACGCGGTCGAGTACTTCGTCAGCTACTACGACTACTACCAGCCCGAGGCCTACGTCCCGTCGACGGACACGTTCATCGAGAAGGACGCGAGCCGCAACGAGAACATCGAGCGCATGCGCAACAGCGCGACACGTTCGCTGCTCGAGCGCCGCGACGTGATCCTCGTCGCGTCGGTGTCGTGCATCTACGGCCTCGGCAACCCCGAGGCCTACCAGGGCATGGCGCTTCCGATCGCGGTCGGCGACAGCGTGCAGCGCGAGGAGCTCCTGCGGCGCCTGACGCAGATGCAGTACGCGCGCAACAACTACGACTTCCGCCGCGGCACGTTCCGCGCGCGCGGCGACGTGATCGAGATCTTTCCGGCCTACGAGGACGATCGGGTGCTGCGGGTCGAGCTCTTCGGCGATGACGTCGAGGCGCTGGTCGAGGTCGATCCGCTGCGCGGCGAGGTGCTGCGCGACCTGAAGTCGGCGACGATCTATCCGGCGACGCACTACGTCGCGCCGATGGAGCGCTTGCTCAAGGGCTGCGAAGGCATCGAGCAGGAGCTCGAGGCGCGGCTCGCGGAGCTCAAGGCGCGTGGCAAGCTGCTCGAGGCGCAACGGCTCGAGCAACGTACACGCCACGACCTCGAGATGCTGCGCGCCACGGGCGTCTGCAACGGCATCGAGAACTACTCGCGCTTCATGGACGGCCGCGCGGCCGGCGAGGCGCCGTTCACGCTGCTCAACTACTTTCCCGAGGACTGGGTCGTCTTCATCGACGAGAGCCACGTCACCGTGCCGCAGATCGGCGGCATGTACCGCGGCGACCGCTCGCGCAAGGAAGTGCTCGTCGAGCACGGCTTCCGGCTGCCGAGCGCGCTCGACAACCGCCCGCTGCGTTTCGAGGAGTGGGAGAAGCTCGTGCGGCAGATGGTGTTCATCTCGGCCACGCCGTCGAAGTACGAGTTCGAGCAGTCCAAGGGCGCGATCGCGGAGCAGATCGTGCGGCCGACGGGCCTGCTCGATCCGGCGATCGAGCTGCGTCCGGCCGCGACGCAGGTCGACGACCTGCTCGCGCAGATCCGCAAGACGGTGAAGGCGGGTTGGCGCGTGCTCGTCACGACGCTGACGAAGCGCTCCGCCGAGGAACTGACGACCTACTATCAGGAACTCGGCGTGAAGGTGCGCTACCTGCACTCGGAGATCGACGCGCTCGAACGCTCGGCGATCCTGCGCGACCTGCGGCTGGGCTCGTTCGACGTGCTCGTCGGCATCAACCTGCTGCGCGAAGGCCTCGACTTGCCGGAAGTGGCGCTCGTGGCCGTGCTCGACGCCGACAAGGAAGGTTTCCTGCGTTCGACGACCTCGCTGATCCAGACCTGCGGCCGTGCGGCGCGCAACGTCGAGGGTCGCGTGATCCTGTACGCCGACAAGCAGACCGATTCGATCCGTGCGACGGTGGGCGAGGTCGAGCGGCGCCGCAAGCTGCAGCTCGAGTACAACGCCAAGCACGGCATCACGCCGCAGACGATCCTCAAGCCGATCCGCGATTCGATCGAGGCCATCTACGACATGGACTACGTCGAGGTGGCGGACCTTCCGACCGCGCGCAGCAAGAAGGGCGAGGAGGATCCGGCGCTCCGGTGGGACACCGGGCGGCTGCGCGGCGAGATGGCGAAGCTGCGCGACGAGATGCTGCACGCAGCGAGCGAGACGCGCTTCGAGGACGCGGCCAAGCTGCGCGACCGACTCAAGGAACTCGAGGCAATCGAGCTCGCGCGCTAGGACACCCCCGAAAACGCGAACGGCCCGCCGGAGCGGGCCGTTCGAGTCGATCCGGAGAGGCCTCGCGCTACGCGAGGGGCTCACTCCTTCTTGGGAGCCGCCGCAGCCTTGGCGCGGTCGCCGGCCTTGGTGCCCTTCCACTTCTCCGCGAACTCCTTGTACTTGTCCTTGCGTTTGCTCGAGGCGAGCTTGGCAGTGGACGAGCGGAGCTTCTCGAAGGCCTCGGCCGCGTCGAGCTCGCGCGAGGTCGCTTCGTCCTTGCGGAGCGCTTCGGCTGCCGCCTTGGCGTCGGTGCCGAACTTGGCGGCACCAAACTCCTTGGCGAGCGTGTCGTAGACGGTGACGGACTTGAGCGGCTCGCGCGACTTGGCGAAGCGCTCGGCCTGCGCCAGCAGCGCCTGCACGTGCGCCTCGATCTCGGCCGCGAGCGCGCTCGCGCTCGTCTTCTCGCCCTCGGTCGCCTTGGCGTCCGCGGCAAAGCCGAGCAGCGCCGCGTGCGCCTTGGCGAGCTTGCCTTGCTCGATCGCCTTGGCGTGCGCAGCGACGCGCCCTTCCGCGGCCGCCTTGGGAGCGAACGCGAGGAACGACGTCGGAGCGGGCTTCGCGCCCTTGAGCGCACTCTCCACGGTGCTGTTGGAAAGCCCGGACGGATGTCCTTGCCAGAGCAGGTTGCCATCGGGGCCGATCAAGGCGCTCGACGGGTATCCCGGGATCGAGTACGAGCCCGCGGCCTGACTGCCGGAGCCGACACGAACCGTGATCCCCATCTCGTCGACATAGGCGCCGACCAGACCGGCGTCCTCATCGGACACCGCGAGGACCACAAGACCCTTCTCGCCGAATTCGGACTGGAGTTGTTCGAGGTGAGGCCACGCCCCACGGCAGGGGCCTCACCAGGTGGCCCAGAACTCCACGACGACGGCCTGTCCCTTGAAGTCGGACAGGTCGATGTCCGTGCCGAGGTGGTTGAACCACGCGGCGGCGGTGATGTTCGGGGCGGGCTTGCCGAGCTCGAGGCCTTCGGGCGCCGGACGGGCGATGACCACGATGGCGCCGAGCGCGAGCGCTGCGGTGGCGAGGAACGGGTATCTCATGGAAGTGACTCCTTCGGGAGTCCAACGGTAGCACCCCGGGCGCGCAAGGGCACGCGGCAGGGCCCGTCCCTCCCGTTAGACTCCCGTCGAACCGTGCCCGAGCCGCGCTGGTCCATCGACGACGTCCCCGAGAAGCCGGGGGTGTACCTGTTCCGCGATGCGGCCGGGAAGGTGCTCTACGTCGGCAAGGCGCGCAAGCTGAAGAGCCGCCTGCGGTCGTACCGGCGGCCGGGTGGTGACGGGCGGCTCCTGATCCGCTTCATGGAGGAGGTCGCGGCGACGGTCGAGACGATCGTGACGCGCACCGAGGGGGAGGCGCTGCTGCTCGAGGACACGCTGATCAAGCAGCACAAGCCGGACCACAACATCCGGCTCAAGGACGACAAGTCGTTCCTGATGCTGCGGCTCGATGCGGAGCCGTTCCCGCGCTTCAAGTTCGTGCGGGCGCACAGCCCGCGACAGGATCGGCGCGAGGGCGAGGCCAAGGGGCGCGCGCGCTTCTTCGGGCCGTTCGCGAGCGCGCGAGCCGTGCGGCGCACGCTCTCGG
>JABWBL010000269.1 GCA_013360535.1 Planctomycetaceae bacterium | reverse complement strand
GTGCGAGCGCGCGTGCGCGCGGCCGGTTTCGACGTGCCCATCGTCGGCGCGGGAGGCATCGCGACCTTCGAGCTCGCCGAACGTGCTCTCGCCGAAGGTTCCTGCGACTTCGTCGCAGCCGCGCGGCAGTCGCTCGCCGACCCGGACTGGTGGCTCAAGGTCGAGCAGGGCCGCGGCGACGCGGTGCGGCGCTGCAAGTTCACCAATTACTGCGAGGCGCTCGACCAGCGCCACGCGCAGGTCACCTGCCAGTTGTGGGACCGCAAGCTCGACGAACCCGCGCCCTGGGGCCGCGCGCTCGTCCCGCTCTCCCACGACGGCAAGCGCCGCCTCGTCGCGCCTCCCGACACGCGCGCCTGAAACCGAAACGTCGCCGGCGCCGCGCAGCCACAAGGCCACGCGGCGCCGGCAGCACTCTCAGCGCGACGCGCTCACTCGACCGAGAGGGTCGCCGTGAACTTGACGTCGCCTTCCTGCGTCGAGCCGATCTTCATCATCGTGCCGTCACGGCCTTCGAACTCGCGGTTCGAGTCGATCTTGGTCGTGCCTTCGAGCTCGAGCGCGATCGGCAGCTTCGACTTCGCGTCGAACAGCAGCTTGCCCTCGAGCTTGATCTCGTAGTTGGTCTCGACGACCGAGGCCGTCGGGATGCCGAAGGCGCGGCCGCGGCCACTGCCGCCGAAGCTCTGCTCCTCGAGCTGGCCGTCGGCTTCGATCGTGATCGTGATCACTCGGGCCGCGACTCCGTCGACGTCCTCCGTGCCTTCCTTGAGCTTGCACTTGCCTTCGAGCGCAGCCTGCGCGAACAGCGTGCTCGCCCCGCCACCCCGGGGGCCACGCGGCCCACGACGGCCTTCGCCGCCGCTGCCACCGCCGCGTTCCGGCTCCTGCTGGGGCGGGAAGAGCGCCGTCGAGAGGTCGAGACCGAGCCCACGCCGGATCGCGTCGGCCTCCACGGTCCACTCGTCGCCATCGGCGACTTCACCATCGGGCAAGAACGCGTCGAGCAGCAACTCGAGCTTGTGGCCTTCGAGCGCCTCGCCCGGAGCGTCACCTTCCTTGACCTCGGCCTCGATCTTGCCGTCGTCGCCACGCTTGAACTCGACCTGCACGCCGTCGAGCGAGCCCTTCTGTTCGCGCGACTGCTCCTCGCCGCCAAAGCTCGACGTCACGGTCTGCTTGACGTCGCCGAACGAGCGCAGCACACGCACGGGCTTGCCGTCCTTGTGCTCGAGCACCTTGTCGGTCCACGCGACCTCTCGCTCCTGACCGCTGGCGCCAGCGCCGCCGGGCATCTCCATCGGCTGGCCGTCGCGCTCCATGCGCGTCATCTCGCTCGTCAGCTCCATGTACGCTTCGTAGCGGACCGTGCGCGAGGCGGTGTAGTCGGTGCGGAGTTCGCTGCCGCACAACACGGTCAGGCCGAGCGCTGCAACGGACCAAATCTTGGGGGTCATCGGGTAGCTCCTTCTTTGGGGACGCGCGGGGGACGTGCCGGCGCGGGGGAAAGGATACGAACCGCCGCGGGCCGCGCAGGTTCCGGAGCTTCGGGAATCCGCGGGGCGCCCCGGCCTCGGCCCCTCGCGTTAGGCTCTTTCGCCCCATGCCGCGCCTCGCCGGATACTTGGTCGACGGGCTCTCGATCGGCGGGATCGAGACTTGCATCGACTTCCCCGAGCTCAAGCTGTGCTTCGACCTCGGGCGTTGCCCGGACCCGGCCGTCCAGCGCCCGACCGTGCTCTTCACGCACGCCCACATGGACCACATGGGCGGCGTCGCGTGGCACGCCTCGACGCGCGAGCTGCGCCAGCTCAGCCCGCCGACCTACGTCGTGCCGCGCGAGAACGCCGCAGACTTCGCGCGCCTGTTCGAGGTCTGGCGAGCGCTCGACCGCGGCGACCTGCCGCACCAGCTGGTCGCGCTCGGCCCCGGCGACGAGTTCGAGCTGCCGTGCAAGCTCGTCGCACGCCCGTTCCGCTCGCCCCACCGCGTTCCGACGCAGGGTTACGTGCTCTGGAAGCGCCACCGCAAGCTGCGCCCCGAGTTCCTCGGCCACTCTTCCGACGAACTGCGCCGGCTCTCGGCCGAGCTCGGACCCGCGCTCTACGACTGGACCGAAACGCCGGAAATCGCCTTCACCGGCGACACGTTGATCGAAGTCCTCGAGCGCGAGCCCACGCTGCTGCGAACGCGCCTGCTCGTGATCGAGACCACGTTCGTCGACGAGCGCGTGAGCGTCGAGAAGGCGCGCTCGAAAGCGCACATCCACCTCGACGAGTTCCTCCAGCGCGCAGAACTCTTCCAGAACGAGGCGATCCTGCTCACACACTTCTCCTCTCGCTACCGCGACGTCGACGTGCTGCGCGCGCTCGAGCGCCTGCCCGCTTCGCTGCGCTCGCGCGTCACGCCGCTGCTCGGCTCCGGATCGGCCTGAGCGGCTCGCTGCGGTCGCCGAGCTTCGTCAGCTCGTTCGCTCGACCTGTGAGCTCCGCAGTCGGTGGAAGCCGACCGCGACGAGATAGAGCGCGAGTATGACGAGCACGAGCGCGACGATTCCGTTGGCGCGCGCGACGTCCCAGCCCTGGCTCGCCGCGAAGCTCGACTGCGCCTGCGCGACGAGCGCCCACAGCGTGACGACGAGCAGGAACACGAACGGGATCACGACGAACAGGTAGTTGCGTCGCTCCTTCCGCAGCCAGACCGCGATCGCGATCAGCGTGAGCGCCGCGAGCAGCTGGTTCGAGGCTCCAAACAGTGCCCAGAAGCGCAAGTACGCGCCTTCGCCACCGTACGCGAGGAACAGCGCGGCGGGTGCGAGCGTCGCGAACGTGCCGAGGAACGCGCCGACCGGGCCCTTGAGTCCGGTGAGCTCCTGAATCAGGTAGCGCCCCAGCCGCGTGGCGACGTCGAGCGTGTCGAACACGAAGGTCGAGAACGCCATCGCGCCGAACGTGATCGCGAGGCGGCGGTTCTCGGGTCCCACGAGCAGCGTCATGAAGTCGCCGATGCCCGCGCCGTAGATCGCGCCCGGTTTCTTGCCCGCGAGCTCGGCATCGGTGCAGATCGCGACGGTGACGAGCGCGATCAGCGCGACGAAGGCCTCGGCGAGCATCGCTCCGTAGCCCACGAAGTGCGAGTGCGACTCGCGCTCGACCTGCTTCGAGGTCGTGCCGCTGCACACGAGGCCATGGAAGCCCGAGCACGCGCCGCAGGCGATCGTCACGAACAGGAACGGGAACATCTGGCCGCCGGACTTGCCCGTGTCGAAGCTCCTGAGCGCCGGCTGTTCGAGCTCGTGGCCACCGAACAGCACGCCGATCACTCCGATCGCGATCGCGCTGTAGAGCACGAACCCGCCGAGGTACCCACGCGGCTGCAGCAGCGCCCACACCGGCGTCACCGACGCGACGAGGCAATAGGCGAGGATCGCGAGGCCCCATGTGCGCGCGTCGAACATGAGCCACGTCGAGAGCTCCGTCCCGAGCCACGACAGCGCAAACGTCGCGGGCACGAAGATCAGCGTGACGAGCCACAACGGCGGCGCGAACAGCCGCTGCACGACGCCCATCACGAGCGCGAGGCCAAGGTAGAGCACGCTCGCCGCGGCGACGGCCCCGCCTGCGTTGAACGCGACGCCCGCGCCCTCGAGCTCTTCCGTGCCGCTGACAAAGCTCCCCGCCGTGATGTCGGCGAAGGCGACGATCACGTAGATCAGCGCGATCCAGATGAAGGCCATGAACGCACGCCCCGCCGGTGTCCCCAGGCGCGCGCGCGCGATCTCGGCGATCGACGAGCCCTCGTGGCGCAGGCTCGCTACCAGGCTCGAGAAGTCGTGCACGGCGCCGATGAACACGACGCCGAAGCCGATCCATACGAGGCACGGCAGCCAGCCGAACTGCTGGCAGGCGAGGATCGGCCCCGCGATCGGTCCGGCCGCCGCGATGGCCGAAAAATGCTGCGCAAACAGGTAGAACGGCTTCGTCGGCACGAAGTCGACGCCGTCCGCGTGCCGGTGCGCCGGCGTGACGCGCGCGTCGTCGAGCCCGAGGCTGCGCGCGACGAACTTCCCGTAGAAGTGGTACCCCGCCGCGAGCAGCGCGAGGAACCCGAGCGCGAGCAGGGGGAGCGTCATCGCGCGCGAAGATAGCCGCCGTCGCGCAGCGCTACAGCAGGTACTTCACCGCGAGGAATCCCGCCGCACCGAGCGCGACCAACAAGATCGTCGCGAGCTCGAAGTACTTCTCGAGCCACTCCTTCACCTTCGGCCCGAAGAAGAAGATCGCGGAACCTACGAGGAAGAAGCGCGCGCCGCGGCCGACGATCGAGGCGAACACCAGCGTCTGGATGCTCACCGCGCAGGCGCCCGACGCGATCGTGAAGACCTTGTACGGGATCGGCGTGAAGGCGGCGCCGAAGATGGCGAGGAAGGCGTGCTCGTCGTACTTCGCGCGCACCAGCTCGAAGCGCTCGGGCGTGAAGCCCGGCACGTACTCGAAGAAGAAGCCCGAGAGCGACTCCCACAGCGCGTGCCCGATGTACCAGCCCAGCACGCCACCAGCGACGGACCCCACCAGCGACACCGCCGCGTAGAAGAACGCGCGCTTGGGCCGCGCGACGGACAGCGCGATCTGCAGCACGTCCGGCGGGATCGGGAAGAACGAGCTCTCGAGGAACGAGATCACGAACAGCGCCGGGGTGCCGTAGGGCGTCTCCGCCCAGGACAGCACCCACAGGTACAGGCGCTTGATGACGTTCGGCTTCTTCGCCGGCGCGGGGGCGGCGGCGGACGCGGGTTCTTGGGCGGCCATCGGGTAGGGATCGCGCGGGGAGAGAGACCGCGTCGGGCGAAGCTTATGCCAGCTTCGCGGCCCGGGCGCCAACCCGCCGGCTCCGGTGCCACGGCTCGGCGACCGACCGGGAACGAACTTCCGCAGCTCCTGCGGCCTCGGGAGCGTTGGGAGAGCGCCGTCGGCGTCCTAGATTTTGCGTCCGAGATCGCTCCCCCACTCCATGAAGTTCCAGGACTACTACGAGGTGCTCGGGGTCCCGCGGGACGCCGACGCCGACGCGCTCAAGAAGGCCTACCGCAAGCTCGCGCTCGAGTGGCATCCCGACCGCCACCCCGGCCCGGAGCGCGCGAAGGCCGAGGAGCGCTTCAAGCAGATCAACGAGGCCCACGAGGTGCTCTCCGACCCCAAGAAGCGCGCCAAGTACGATCGCTTCGGCCAGCACTGGGAGCACGGCCAGGAGTTCCAGCCGCCGCCGGGCGCGCGCGGCCCGACCGGCGCGGACTTCGGCGACCTGTTCGGCTCCGGCGAGGGCTTCTCCGACTTCTTCCGCTCGATGTTCGGCGAGGAGTACGCGCACGACTTCGGGACGCGCACGCGCCGCACGCGCAGCGCACGCGGCGCCGACGTGGAGGCCGAGCTGCACCTGCC
>JABWBL010000268.1 GCA_013360535.1 Planctomycetaceae bacterium | reverse complement strand
CGCTACGACGTCGACCTGCCGCGCATCGCGCCCTACGAGATCTGGCGCACGCTGACCAAGCCCGAGGTGGTCGCGGTCGGCAATCCCGCCGGCCTGCTGCAGGTCTATCTCGGCTACCTGAAGCAGTACGAGGACCTGACCGGCGTCAGCGCGCCGCGCCTGGGCGCGCAGACCAAGTCGCACACGACCGCCTTCGCCGTCGATGCCGAGATCACCCGCGGCCTGGTGCGCACGGTCGACGGCTGGGCGGTCGACGGCGCCACCACCAACCAATTGCCGGCCTCGGCGATGTCGGTCGAGCCGAACACCGCCGGCACCGGCCTGACCCTGCAGAGCGCGCTGATCGACGTGCTCGTCGCGCTCGACGACGGACAGGCGCGGCTCGCGCTGCGCGAATTCCACGGCCGCTCGATCGACGCCCGCCAGCGACGCGCGATCGAGACGCACTTCTCGCTCCTCCCGCGCTGACGATGGCGAACACGCTCGGTTCGGAACTCGACGAGGCGCTGCGCTCCGAGCACGGCGCGCTCGTCGCCTACCGGCGCCTCGCGGGGCTGGTGCGCGACGGCGATCTGGCGCGTGTGCTGGCGACGTTCGTCGAGGACGAGCTGCGACAGATCGCCGAGCTGACCGCGACGATCGAGGCGCTCGGGCTGCAGCCTGCGCGCGCGAGCCTGCGGCGGCGCGTGCTCGCCGAGCTGCTCGTTTTCAGCGTGCGGATCCTCGGGCCGCGCTTCGCGCTGCGCGTGTGCCGCGAGGCCGAAGAGACGCGGGCACGCTGGTACGCGCACCTGGGCGGTTTCTTGCGGGACATGGGGGAGCGCCGCTTCGACGCGAGCTTCCAGCGCATGAGCCTGCTCAAGCTGCACCACGCGCAGACCCTCGGCGCCTGGGTGCACAACGCGTAACATCGGCGGTTGCCATGAGCCGCGTCCACTCCGCTTCCTTCGAGCTTGCGCGCGCGGGGGACCCGTCGTGAGCTGGATCCGGCTCGTTCGTCCGGAGGAGGCGACGGGAGCGCTGCGCGCGCTCTACGACGAGGCCATCCGCCGCGCGGGCAAGGTGTTCCAGATCCTGCAGGTGCAGAGCCCCAACCCGCGCGTGCTCGACACGTCGCTCGAGCTCTACAAGGCGCTGATGCACGGGCCGTCGCCGCTCTCGCGGCGCGAGCGCGAGCTGCTGGCCGTCGTGGTCTCGCTCGAGAACCACTGCCACTACTGACTGCACGCGCACCTCGCCGATCTCCGTGCCGAGATCGTTTCCATGGAGCCGCGCGCGCTCGACGGGCTGTGTGCAGCGCTGGCGGAGGACTGGCGCAAGGCCGAGCTCGACCCGCGCGAGCGCGCGCTCGCGACGTTCGCGGCGAAGCTCACCCGCACTCCGGCCGCGATGGCGGCCGCCGACCTCGACCTCCTGCGCGCGCACGGCCTCGACGACCGCGCGCTGCACGACGCGACGCAGGTTGTCGCGTACTTCAACTACATCAACCGTGTCGCCGACGCATTGCACGTCGAGCTCGAGCCCGGGATGCCGCCGGATCGACGCTCGCGGCCCTGAAGCCGGCGCCGTCGGGAACACACCGGCCCGGCCCGCGTCGCGTGACGCAGGCCGGGCCGGATCGTTCGGACGGGGGCGCGACTAGAACTTGACTTCGCGCAGCTTGTCGACGGAGAAGTCGAGCGACATCTCCTGGTCGATGTTGATCAGGCGCCCGGTGCCCTTCGACGGGTTGAAGATCAGCGAGCCGTTGAGCACGCGACCGTCGCGGAAGTAGAGGGTGACCTTGTCGGCCGTGCGGGCGCCGAGGAGCAGGTCGTAGAGGCGCTGGGTGTCGTTGGTGACCTTGGTTTTCATTCGTTTGCCTTTGGGGGCGGTGGACTTATGGGCCGGCGGGCGCGTTTTGGAAGGGCTCGCCGTCTAGCTCCGCGCTGCGGAGCCGGCAGAGGCGGTCGCCGTCGCGATCGACCGCACAGGGGGAGTGAGCAGCGTCGGCAGCGCCGCGACGAGCTGGGCGGACCAGGTCTCGAAGTTGGCGCCGTCGCGCAGCATCTGGAGCAGCTCGGCGGCGCTCGCGAGGCGCCCTTCGAGCATCTGGGTCTCGCGGATCTCGACCGTGCCCTGCACGCGCACGAGCTGCACCAGCCCGACGTGGACCGCGCCCACGGGGTTGGAGTCGTCGTTGATCAGGCCGACGGGCTCGGGCTCGAAGCTCCCGTCGAGCGCGAGTTCCTCAGCGAGCTCGCGCCCGGTTCCACGCGGGATCGGGTTGCGCGAGTTCGTCGTCTCGTCGAGATCCTCGGGGTTGAGGTGGCCGCCCACGCCGATCGTGAGCTTGTGGTGCAGCCGCGCCTCGCCGCCGGCCTTGGTGCGCTTGAGCAGCAGCACCTGCGAGCCGCAGACCACGACGTTGTAGGGGATGACCTGCTTCCAGTCCGGGTTGAGCTCGGCCTTCGAGCGCTCGACGAAGAAGCCGGAGCGCTGGACCACGTCCTCGAGGCGCCGCGCGTTCCAGACCTCGCCAAAGGGCACGAAGCCCTGAGGGAAGTGGTCCGGGAAGAGCTCCCGGCGCGGAACGACAAAGACGAACTCCATCGAGGTGAGGTTTTGAGAGAGGGAGCCTTCGACGGGGCCGCCCGCCAGTCTGGCAGGCCGCTTCCGCCGTGGGCCGTCTCCCCCTTCTGAAGAGAGGCAAGCCCGGGTGGGTCTTGGAGAGGTCCGTCGCGGCCGGCCGGTGGGCCTCCGGGGGTGTCCGGGCGGCGGGTGTCCGCGACCTGCGGGCGACCCGGACGCCTCGAGCTCCCCTCGAGCTGCGACGTGGCCCCGATTCTCCCCGGACCGTGCGATCTGTCAAGATGCTGAAGGTCAGGACCTCTTCGAACACAACTAATTGTGTTCAGACGCTCCTCGAGCCGAGGTCCGAAGCGGCACTCGTCGCCGCGCCGGAACCCGACATCCGGCTGCGTGAGGGGGTCTGTGACCCGCCTTGTGTCCCCCTCGCGAACCGATCCAAGTTCTCGTGCTGGTCGGGGAGGTCTGCGGGCGCATCCTCATGAACAAGCCGTTCGCAACGTGGCCCCGCGCCTGTCGTCCGAGCAAGGACCAAACCTCGTTGCCGGACGAGCCGGGCATTGGGGGGCCGCCGACGTTGTCCGAGCTCCCAGGGGAGCTCGGACAACGTCGCAACGGCGGCGCAGTCGGTTAGAGCGACTTGATGTAGGCCTTCAGCGCGTCCACGCGCGCCGCGAGCTCATCTCGGATCTGAAGCTCCAACGCAGCAAACGCGGGAGGCATTTCGTCCTCGAACACGTGCATCACCATCGACCATTGATTACCAGCGCCGCACGCCGTCGTGTGGACGCTCCGGCGCACGTTCGAATCGTAGGGCGTCGGCGCACATACGATGGGCGCTCGATCGAAGTCGTTCGACTCCCATTTGTACGCCTGAACGTCCGCCAGAATCGCGGTCCTCTGTGCGGCCAAATCGCGAAGCCGGTCGTCGATCGGCCTCGCGTATTCGCGAAACGCCTCGAGTTGCTCCGGCGTGGCGTCCAACGGCACCTCGTGAAACACTTCTCGGATCTTGTCCCAGCTGTCGTAGAGATCCGCGCGCCAATCGATCGACGCGTCCGCGTGAAACTGGAGGTTCTCGGGACCGATCAGCGCCCGTTCCCGCAATTCAGCGCTGGCGTCCTCCCAAGAGGGTGGAAGGTTGGCTGGATCCATGGGTCGCTGGATCATCCGCAGCTGCTGGGAGTTGAGGCGCTCTCGATACACCTTCCACTGGGCACCGTAGAGGTCCTGAAGGTAGTTCTCAGCCGTCTGGACAACCTTGGGCGGCTCGACTGTCGGCGCAGCCACCGGAGCGCGCGGCTCGTTCGTGGTTTCGCTCCAACCGGGAAGCGCGCACAGTGGCTCCGCAGCGTCGTAATCAAGAGCGGGCTCACGACCGCCCAGCGGGGTCAAAGCCAACGCTGCCAGAGCAGCGCCGACGAGCAGCAATGCTGCGGTTCTCGTACGGGAATCCATCGGATGGCTCCGATTTCACGGTTCGCAGGGGGAACAAGCTGCGCTTGCCGTTCCCGACGCGAGCAAGACCGCCGTTTCGGAATCGTGGACCTCGGCGGTATAGGTGCAGGTGTTACCGCATCCGACGCGGTTCGTCGACGACGACGTTCCAGTCAAACTCGGCGCTGGTCCCGTTGTCGGCTGGGGACTCAGGCAGTAAGTCGGGGATGAACCTGCTTGCCGACAGAAACTGCAACTGGTCCCACTAGAACCTACAGGTCCCGTAACTGTCGCGGTACCCACTACCGTGCAAGACATCGCCCCACACCCACCCTGGTACTCGAAGCAGTCGCCGTTTCCGGTGCTGCCACTCGGTGGGCCAATCGTCATGGAGATGGACCAACCCGATGATCCGCTGGAGCTTGCTGAGCCCGAGCCCAGCACGCAACCGTGACACTCGATTGCAGCGAGGCCGACCGACGTCGGGATACTCGATGCGGGGCCATGGAACGCGGCCAGCGCGATGAAAAGAAACGCGAGTCTCGAGAGCCTCATGGCGCTCAGCGTCCTGGGAAGGGTACGGAGGGCGACGTGATTCGAAGCGAATCGCGAAGCTACAACCGATATCGACGCGGGGGCACATGTTTCCGAGAATTCCCAAAGAAATCTCCACCATGAGCTCGGAGAGACCCGTGCTTGGGCTCGGCTCCAATTTCGTTGCGGTTTGGATTGGCAGTGGCGTGAGGGGCCCTGTAAGCCGGGTCCTGTCTGACCGCTTGCGCGGCGAGACCGTCCTTTCTCTGGGACCGTGCTCGCGCACGGCCTCGAACGACCTACCCGGATGGCGAGGAGCGGGTCGTCCCCATGAGCCATCCCTATTTGGTCTTTCTCCGGATGGGGTTTGCCCTGCCAGAGCTGTCACCAGCTCCGCGGTGCGCTCTTACCGCACCGTTTCACCCTTGCCTGCCGGCCCGTGAGGGCCGACCGGCGGTTTGTTTTCTGTGGCACTTTCCCTGGCCTCGCGGCCGGTTGCCGTTAGCAACCATCCTGACCCGTGGAGCCCGGACTTTCCTCTCGCGGTTGCCCGCGAACGACGGTCCTGAGCCCCTCACGCCGGCGGAGATCGTAAGCCTTGGGGGAAGCCTTGGGAACCGCCGTGTCCCCGTGCGCTACCCTTTCGCCCCGGCCCAGCCGGATCGACCCGCATCCAGAGGTTCCCCATGCCCGCTTCCATTCTGGCGCTGATCTGTTCCCTGCTCGCGTTCCTGCCGGGCTTCGACGAGAAGGGCCTCGCTGCCGCGGAGCAGAAGTTCGTGAGGGCCGCGGCGGCGGGGACGCTGGCGGAGCGCAAGGCGGCGCTCGAGGGCCTGCTCGCGCTCAACGACCCCGGTGCGGTGCCGACCCTGCTCGGCGAGTACGGCACGGCGGCCGAGGGCC
>JABWBL010000267.1 GCA_013360535.1 Planctomycetaceae bacterium | reverse complement strand
CGGCCTCGTGGTCGGCGAGCTCGAGCCGCCGCACCTCCGCGCGGAAGATCTCGAGCCCTTGCGCGCGCGCGACCCGTTCTCGCAGGGTGCGCCCGTCCGGCGCGTCCTCCCACGGCCCCTTGCGCAGCTGCCACTGGAAGAGCTGCGCCACGTTCTCGTGCGCGTAGCGGAAATACTCGGGATTGTCGGTCTGGAACACGAACAGGCCACCGGGTACGAGCGCGCGCCAGATCGCGAGCAGCGTGCGCGGCGTGAGCTGGCGCCGCAGCACCTTCTCGCGGTCGTAGTAGGGCTGCGGGTGGTAGAGGTGCACCTCGTCGATCGAGCCGGGGCTCGCACGTTCGGTGATGAACTCGCTCGCGTCGCCCCAGGCGAGCTTGACGTTGGTGAGGCCCCGCTGCCCGGCGCGCAGGCTGCCCATGATGACCGCCGGCGGGACGAGCTCGACGCCGAGATGGTCGAACTCCGGGCGCGCAAACCCGGACGTGAGGAGGTAGCGGCCGTTGCCGCACCCCAGGTCGACCATGCGCTTCGCGCGCCGGCCGAAGGCCGCGTCCCAGTCGAAGAGCTGCCCACGCTCGCCGAGGCCGACCCGCGTGCGGGTCCACTGCTCGCGCGGCAGGACCTCGCCCGGCAAGTCGGCATCACGGTCGAAGTCGCGCTCGGAAACCATCGTCGGCGCATCCTATCGTCCCAGCTCGCTCCAACGCTTCGGGTCCACGCGCGTAGGCCGCCGGGGCGATTCGCCGGCCGCCCTTGAACCGCCCGCGGCGCCGTCGCACCCTCTCTTCCCCCATGACCGCCCCCACGCCCTTCGCCCTGCTGAGCCCCCTGAGCGTGCGCCTGCCCGCCCTGTGGGTGCTCGGTGTCGCCTCGATCAAGATGTTCTGGGGTTCGCCCAACGACATCCCCGAGTTCCTGCGCACGAGCTTCCTCGGTCCCGACCTCGCGTTCTTCGGCGCGATCATGGTCGAGCTCGCCTTCGCGCTGGTCGCGCTCGCCTTCCCGCGCTGGGGCTGGATGCTGATGAGCGCCCTCTACACGGTGTTCCTCGCGGTGCTGACGCACTTGATCGCCACGGGCGCCGCGAGCTGCGGCTGCTTCGGTGGTGCGGTCTCGCTCTCTCCATTGAGCATGATGGCGATCGACGGCACGTTCCTCGCGCTGATGCTCGCCACCCGGCCGTGGAGCGCGATCCCCAAGGCGCCCACCAACTGGCTCGTCGTCGCGCTGTGCGCCGGCGTCGGTGCCGCCGCACCTTGGGTGCTCGTGCAGAACGAGCAGATCGAGCTTCCTCCGCCCGTGCAGCCCGCTGTGCAGGCGCCGCAGGAGCCCGCGGTCGCGGCGAACGGGAACGGCACGACCAACCCGCAACCTGCGGCCGGCGAGACGACCCCACCTGCTCCGGCGGTCGCGCCCGCCGGGTGGCGCTTGCCCGAGAAATTCCCGCAGTACGTGCACATCAAGCCGCTCGAGTGGATCGGCAAGTCGATCCACGAGACGCAGCTCGCGGTCTGGATGGACACGCGCGCGTACCCCGAGGACGCGACGTGGATCCTGTACCTCGAGACCTGCTCGCACTGCGCCGAATACTTGAAGGAGCTCGAGGCCAACTTCGCGAACGATCCCAAGCTCTACGTGTTCGTGCGCCTGTCGACGGACAAGGACGAGGTCGAGCAGCTGGTCCACATCAAGCCGCCGGGCGAACAGGCCGCCTTGCCGAAGGAAACGAGCTGGGTCGTCAGCCCGCAGCTGCCGCCGTGGGAGCTCGTGCTCGAAGGTGGCATCGTGCGCAGCGCCGTCTCGCACGGCGACGAGTGAGCGGGACGCGGTGAGCACCATGAACGAGCCCGGCCGGAGCGCACGCCTCGCGCCATGGCTCGTGCGTCTCGCGGCGGCGTGGCTCCTCGGCGTCAGCCTGATCAAGCTCTTCAAGGGCACTCCCGCGAGCCTGCCGCCGTTCTTCGCCGAAGGCTGGTTCGGTCCCGACCTCAACTTTCGACTCTCGATCGCAGTCGAGCTCGTGCTCGGGCTCGGTGCGCTGGCCGCGCCGCGCGTCTTCGCGTTGCCACTCGCGGCGCTCTACACGCTCTTCGCGGTCGTGCTGCTCGTCCTGCTCGGACAAGGCGCCGAATCCTGCGGTTGCTTCGGCGGCGCGCTGAAGTTTCCGCCCGCGCTGATGCTCGCGATCGATGGCCCGCTGTTGCTCGCGCTGTGTTTCTCGCGGGCCTGGCAGGGCGCCTTCGAGCGCCGCCCGCCGCTCCTGGTGCTCGCCCTCACCTCGCTCGCGGGTCTCTCGGCACCGTTCCTGCTGATTCCCGGCGCGCCCGACACCGGATCGACGGGCGACACGCCGCCCGCGCGTCCGCGCTACATCGTGCTCGAACCCACGAGCTGGATCGGCAAGCCGCTCACCGACTCGATCCTCGCCCGCTGGCTCGACGTCGGCGCCCTTCCCGACGACGCGCACTTCATCCTCTACCGCGTCGACTGCGACCACTGCCGCGAGGTGCTGCGCGAGCTCGAACGAAGCTTCCCCGACGACCCGAAGGTCTACGTGCTGGTCGCCCTGCGCGAAGCCGGCGACGAAGAGCGCCGGGTCGTGGATCTGGTGCCCCCCGGAGAACTCGTGGACCTGCCGGGCGATGTCATCTGGCACATCACTCCGCCGTGGGAAGTCGTCGTCGCGGCGGGCGTCGTCACGTCCGCACGCTCGCTGTCCGCGCAGTAGCCCGGCCAGCGCCGAAGGTCGGCCGTGGCGCCGTCACCGGAGCGCCACGAGGTACGCCAGCCAGCTCGCGCAGTTCTCCCCGCGCAGCCCCTTGCGGAACACGCCGTCGCCGTCGCCCTTCGGACCGGCCCCCTCGAAGTAGGTGTCGACGCGCGCGAACCCCGCCTCGACGAGCGCGTCCCGGAGCTCACCGAGATGCCAGAAGCGCCAGTCGTAGCGGAAGGCTTTCAGCTCGGTGCCGTCAGGGAACTCGAAGCGGATGAAGCACGTGTAGTCGCCCGTGCCCGGCCAGTAGCGGTGCTGGTCCCAGACGTAAGTGAAGCCGCCGCAGCGGCGACGCTCCTCAAGCTCGTTGGTCGCCTCGGGGCCACCGAACAGGTCGATCAGGAACAGGCCGTCGGACGCGAGGGAGGCGTGCGCGCGCCGGAAGTAGTCGACGAGCTCCGAGCGCGTGTGGAAGACCCAGTAGGAGAAATTGAAGGCGATGCGAACGTCGGGAGCGCGCTGGCCGGGCTCGCGCACGTCTTTCAGGTGCAGGTGCAGGCGCGTGGCATCGACACCGTCGCAGTTGTGGGCGAGGCCCCAGGCGACGGGCTCGGGATCGATGTCGAAACCCTCGGCGGTGTGCTCGCGGTGGAGCCTCACCCACGTCGCCGACAGCAGCGCCGTGCCGCAGAAGTCCTCGCGCAGGTGCCGGGCGGGGCGCCCGCGCTCGCGCTCGAAGATGCGCCGAATCAGCGCCAGATCGACCTCGGGCGACTGCACCGCCTTCTGGTAGAGCAGGTGCTTGTCGGCCGTCGAGGCGGTGAAACGGTGCTTGGAACGTCGGGATCGGGCGCGGCGGGCCATCTTGGCGTCGGGGGTGACGAGACGAAGGCACCACGGCGCGCAATTGCACCGTAGACCTTTGGGCTGGAGAGAGTTTCGGCTCTGGCCAACTCGATCGTCTCCAGTCCGGCAGCCTCTCGCGCGACGCACGCGGCGCCGGCGGAAGAGTGCGGCCCGATCAAAACCCGAGGACGCGCCCGGGGCAGATCGAACTGGAAGACCGAGTCAGCAGAGAGAGCGGAAGTGCGGATTCGGAATGCCGACCACGCGGGCCGACTCGATTCCGCGCGCCGAGGCGCTCGGCCTAGGCGACGGCTTCCTTCAGGGCGCGCAGGACGCGCTCGTTGGTCTTGGGGTCGCTGACAACCACCCGGACGGCGCCGTCGATGTGGCGCGGCACGCTGACGATCCCCGGAATGAGCCTCCGGGCGACCTTGCGGGCCACGTCATTGGGGCGCTCGACCCGCAGCAGGATCCAGTCGCCGATGGAGGGCATCGGGTGGATCCCAGGGATCGTGGAGAGCCGGGAATAGAACCTGTCCTTTTCGTCGATCACGGTCGCGGCCTCGTGTCCCCTCGCGGGACGGCAGCGGTTCGGAGCGTCTGCGTCCGGTTTTTGGACCACCCTTGGGAGAGGCCCCCGGACGCGGGGCGCACACTATCTGGTGTTGAGACGGCGATCAACCGCCAGCCCTTGGATATTCCACGAATTTTCCACAAAGGCCGGGTGCGCCGGAGCACCCTTGCGGCCTGAACTCGCGCGGCCGATGCTCGCCGCCCGACCATGTGGGAAACCCAGCTCCTCCGTCCCGGCACCCTCGCGAGCGTCCGTGCGCCCTGCTCGACCTCCAATCTCGGCCCCGGTTTCGATTGTGCGGGACTGGCCCTCGGACTGAGGCTCGAGGTTCGCGCACGAATCGTCGCGGACGCACGCGCCAGTTGCCTGATCCTGAGTGTCGGCGAGGAGCGCGATTGGCCGACGGGGCCCGAGAATCTGCTGCTCGCCGGGGTGCGGCGCGGGCTCGAGGCCTCCGGGGCCCCCAAGGAAACTGCATTCGTGATCGAGGTTTCGAGCGACATCCCGACGCGACGCGGGCTCGGCAGCTCGGGAGCCGCGATCGTCGCCGGACTCGTGCTCGGTGCGAGCGCGGGCCCGCGTGAGGTGAGCCGCGAGGAGTTGCTCGAGCTCGCGCTCGCGCTCGAGGGCCATCCCGACAACGTGACGGCGGCGCTGTTCGGCGGCTGCGTGCTGTCGTTGCCGGTCGCCGGCCAACGCACGCGCGTCGTGCGCCAGCCGTTGCACGAGTCGCTGTGCCACATCGTCGCGTGGCCGAACGCGACACTCGAGACGAGCTTCGCGCGCACGCTTCTGCCGCCTGCCGTCGCCTTTGCCGATGCAGTCGAGAATCCTCGACGACTCGCGCTCCTGCTCGAAGGGCTGCGCACCGGAGACCGCGACCTTCTGGAACTGGGTGGCGAGGATCGCCTGCACGTTCGCCACCGGCTTCCGCACATCCCCGGTGGCGCGCGTGCGCTCGCTGCGGCACGCGAGGCCGGTGCGTGGCTCGCCACGATCTCCGGCAGCGGCTCGGCGCTCTACGCGATCAGCGACGAGGTGCACCAGCTGCACGTCGTCTTGGCGATGCAGCGCGAGCTGGAGCGAGCGTCACCGCCCGCGAGCGCGCACTGTGTGCGACCCGCAGACGGCGTGAGCCTGCGCTTCCTGCGCTGAAAAACGCGTCAGGAACGCACGTAACCGTGCTTCCAGCCCTCGACCAGCGAGAGCGTCTCCGCCTGGCACGAGCTCGCCGCGAGTGCGTTCGCCGCACGCTGCGCGGTGCGCGTCGGGATGCGGTCGAGCGCGTTGCCGATCGAGCGCAGGTCGCCCGGCTCGGCGGCGAACTCGCGCAG
>JABWBL010000266.1 GCA_013360535.1 Planctomycetaceae bacterium | reverse complement strand
CCCACCTTCTCGATGGTGACCGCGCGCGGACCGAAGTTGGTCTGCAGCACGACCTGCATGCCCGGCATCAGGCGCTGTTCGCCGAAATGCTTCTTGGGAATGCGCTGGTTCAGCCCCTCGCGGCGCTCGCCGTAGGCTTCGGCGGCGGGCACGTCGACCGAGAAGGTCTCGCCGGCCTCTCGGCCTTCCATCGCCTTCTCCAGGCCCGGGATGATGTTGCCGTGCCCGATCAGGATCGCCAGCGGCTCGCCGCCATTGGAGCTTTCGGTGGCCGGCTGGCCGACTTCGCCGACGGTGTAGTGGAAACGGACAGCGCGGTCTTTCTCGATTTTCATGGTCTGGCTCGGGTGATCCGGAGGGGGTCTGGCCGCGGAACGCGGCAGGGGCCGGCTTGATCGCCGACCGACGATGCGGCCAAGATGGCCACGATGAAGGCCGCGCATTATCCGTGCTCCACCGCCCCGACGCCATCCGCCGGCCGCGCCGGCATCCGCATCCCCGCGCTCCTGATCGTACTGACGCTCGCCCTCGCCGGCTGCGGCGGGAGTTCGAGCACCGGCGTCGAAGCGCGCGAGCCGTCGAACGTGCTCCTCGTGGTCGCCGATGACGTCGGCGTCGACATGCTCGCGGCCTACGGCGTGCACCCCAACGCCCCGCCGACGCCGAACCTCGATGCGCTGATCGCCGATGGCGTGCTGTTCGAGCGCGCCTACACGCCGCCGAGCTGCTCGCCGACGCGCGCGGCGATCCTCACGGGCCGGCGCTCGTTCCGCACGGGCTTGGGAAAGCCGATCGACGAGTGGCTGCCGGAATTTGCGCTGCAGCTCGACGAGCGCACGCTGCCGGAGGTGCTCGCCAGCGGCAGCGCGACGCCGATCGCGACCTCGGCCATCGGCAAGTGGCATCTGGGCTCCGTCGCGGTCGGCGACGTCGACCATCCCAACCTGCAGGGCTTCGAGTGGTTCGAGGGCCCGTTCGGGAACCTGTTCCTCAATCAGGACTACTTCGACTACGGGAAGATCCGCAATGGCGTGCGCGTGCAGAGTCAGGTGTACGCGACGACCGATCAGGTCGACGACGCGATCGCGCGCGTGCAGGCGATGCCGGAGCCGTGGTTCCTGTACCTCTCGTTCAGCTCGGCCCACGCGCCCTACCACGCGCCGCCGCAGAACCTGCACACGTACACGTTGAGCGGCGACCCGCAGGACACGCGCTTCGAGCACTACTGCGCGATGGTGCAGGCGATGGACACGGAGCTCGGGCGACTTCTGGCCGCGATTCCCGCCGGAGTCCGTTCGCGCACGACGGTCGTCTTCATCGGCGACAACGGCTCGCCCAATCAGGTCGTGACGCCGCCGTCGATCCCATCGCAGTCGAAGGGTTCGCTGTTCGAGGGAGGCGTGCGGGTTCCGCTCGTGATCGCCGGGCGAGATGCCGTCGCGAAGGGCGCGCGCTGCAGCGCGCTGGTGGAGAGCGTCGACCTGTTCCCGACCGTGGTCGAGATGCTCGCCGCCGATCTGGCGCAGGGCGTCGGCGACAACCGGCCGATCGACGGGCGCTCGATCTTCCGCTACCTCTCGCAGCCGCTCGCCGCCTCCCAGCGCGAGTTCGCGGTGGCCGAGAAGTTCGAGCCCAACGGTTTCGGGCCGTACACCTCGACGGGCGCGATGGTGCGCGACGAGCGCTGGAAGCTGATCCGCCGCTCCGGCCTGCCGGATGCGCTGTTCGACATGGCCGGCGTCGACCGCGAGGGCGTCGACCTCAACGACGGCAGCCTGACGGCGGAGGAGAGCGCGGCGCTCACCCGGCTGCAGGGCTGGCTCGACCAGACGCTTCCGGCGCCCTGAGCCGCTCGGGCGGAATTCCCGCTTGAACCGCGCGTTCCAGCGCCGAGACTGCCGCCCATGAGCTGCCTCTTCGGCTGCCTCGGCTTCCTCGCGCCGCGGCTGGTGCTGGTCGTGATGTGGATGACCGGCTACCTGTCGCGCGCCTACGAGAGCGTGCTCTGGCCGCTGCTCGGCCTCGTGTTCCTGCCGCTGACGACGATCACCTACGCATGGGTCATGAACACCCGCGGCGAAGTCGGCGGGATGTACACCGTGCTCGTGACGCTGGCGGTGCTCGCGGACCTCGGCGTGCTGTCGGGCTCGCGCCGCAGCAGCAAGGACGAGTGAGCGCGGGCCGCGTTCAGCGCGGCAGCAGGCCGACGCCGGTCGCCACCAGCGCGAGCTTGGGGTTGTCGCCGCGCGTGTAGGTGAAGACGCCCGAGATGCGCGCCTCGCGGCCGGCGCAGTCGAGCGGCATCGTGAAGGAGCCGTCCTTGAAGGTCACCTGCAGCACGCGCTCGCCGTCGCGCAGCTTCATCCAGCAGCCGCGCTTGGGGCAGACCTCGGCGATCGTGCCCTGCACGACCACCGGCTTGCCGCTGTAGAGCTCGGGGTGCTGGATCAGGGTCGTGGCCGGGACGCTCTGGGTGGAGCCGATGCCGATGCCGTAGCTCTCGGAGGGAAAGGAGGCGCAGCCGGCGAGGAACAGGGCCAGGACGAGCGGGGCGGCAGGCTTGAGCATGGTGGGCAGAGTGTGGGCGAAAGCCCTCTGCGGCGCCATCCCCCGACGAAGAGCGTACGGAGCCCCTGTCGACCTCCCGACGATCTCGTACTAACCTCTCACCGTGAGCCCGGAAATCGACGCCGTCCGCCAAACCATCGAAGCCATCAACCGCCGCGACCCTGCCGGGGTGGTGGCCACGCTCGCCCGTGACGTCGCTTTCGTCGACGCGCACGGCCGGCGCTTCGAGGGGCGCGAGACCCTGATGGAGGGTTGGCGCGGGTATTTCACGACGTTCCCCGACTACCAGATCGAGATCGACAAGGAGCAGTCGGTCGCCGGTGGCGTGCTGGTCCTCGGCCACGCGGCCGGGTCCTACCGCGGTCGCCGGGACCGGGCTTGGCGCATCCCGATCGCGATCCGCGCCGAGGTGCGCGAGGGCAAGGTCGCGCTCTGGCAGGTCTTTGCGGACACGCACCTGCCGTTCGAGAGCATGCGCGCCTGAGCTGAGGCCCGCGGCGGACGCCGGGGACGGGATTCGGCTTCTGGGAGGGCTCGAGCGCCTCCGCGGGAGCGTTTTGGTCGCTTTTGGGGGCCTTTTTCTGCGCTCTCCCGGTCGATTCTTCGCCCAGGAGCTCCCGCGTCCTCAGGCTGGAGCCCGGATTCTGGCGAAGTCGGATTGAGGAAGTGGACTGCCTGTTTCAAAAGGGCGGCCCACCTGCCATGGTCGCCCCCGAACTCCCCGACGATTCCCTCTCCGCGCAGCGGCGTGGTCATTCATGGGGCTTCCTCTCGAGCCACGCGCTCGTGCTGCTCTCGCTCGCCGGACACGACCAGCCGACGCTGAGGGACGTGGCGGAGCGGGTCGGGCTGACCGAACGGGCCGTCAGCACGATCGTGCACGACCTCGAGGCCGAAGGTTTCCTCGAACGGCGCAAGCAGGGCCGGCGCAACTTCTATCGGCTGCGACTCGACCACCCGCTCCGGCACGAACTGGAGCGGCACCGGGACGTGAAGGGCCTGATCGACCTCTTCCTCAGATGACCCCCCCAGCTCGCCATGACCGAACACCGATCGATGCCGTCCGATGTTGTCGAGGCGGCCAAGGCGCTGCAGCGGCTCGCGGAGACGCTCGGCCTCCATTGCCTCGCCAGCGACGTCGAGCGCCGCCTGTCCCAGACCTGGCCGGACGGGAGCGAGAAGCCCATCGGCGAGGTCGAGTGGTTCGCGCGCGCGGCGGATGACCTCGGCCTGCGCGTGCAGCACCGCACGGGTTCGCTCGACGAGGCGCTGGCGCACGTGAAGCTCGGTCAGGGCATCGCGCTGCAGTCGACGGTGCCGGGCAACGGTCGTTACTGGATCGCGGTGCTGCGCGAGCGCGGCGGCCGGTTCGAGGTCGAGCGCTTCGGCGCCAGCGCTCCGGAGGCCGAAGCCAAGGTCTCGCAGGCCGAGCTGGCGCGGGAGTGCGGGCTGCAGCCGGCGTCGAACCTCGAGTGGGTCGTGCTCGACCTCGCGACGCCGAACGACGAGGCCAGCGCGGCCCACGGCAAGCCGGCGATGAGCGAATGGAAGCGCCTGATGGCGCTCGTCAAGCCGGACAAGTCCGACATCCTGTCGATCACGGTCTTCGCGATCGCGATCGGCGTGCTGCAGCTCGCGACGCCGGTCGCGGCACAGGCGCTGGTCAATTTCGTCGCGCTCGGTGGCGCGATCCCGCCGGTGATCGCGGTCGCGTTCATGCTGATGCTCGGCCTCGCGTTCGCGGGAGCGCTGAGCGCGCTGCAGACGTGGATCGTCGAGGTGCTGCAGCAGCGTGTGTTCGTGCGCACGTTCGCCGACCTCGCCGCGCGCCTGCCGCGCGTGCGCAGCGACGCGCACCACTACGGGCCGGAGCTCGTCAACCGCTTCCTCGACGTCGTGTCGATCCAGAAGCTCGGCGCCGGGCTGCTGCTCGATGGCGTGGCGTTGCTCCTGACGGTCGTGGTCGGGCTCGTGCTGCTCGCGTTCTACCACCCGCTGCTGCTCGCGTTCGATCTCGTGCTCCTGATCGTGATCGCGCTGCTCGTGTTCCTGCCGATGCGCCGCGGCGTGCAGACGGCGGTCGACGAGAGCACGGTCAAGTTCCAGGCCGCGGCGTGGCTCGAGGAAGTCGCGCGCAATCCGCGGCTCTTCAAGTCGAGCGGTGCGCAGCAGTGGGCGCTCGACATCGCCGACCGCATCGCCGGCGAGTGGGTGGCGCGGCGGCGCACGCACTTCCGCGTCGTGTTCGGTCAGGTGATCGGCGCGCAGGCCCTGCGCATGATCGCGAGCACCGTGCTGCTCGCCATCGGCGGCATCCTCGTCATCCAGGGCGCGCTGACGCTGGGCCAGCTCGTCGCGGCCGAGATCATCGTGTCGCTGGTCGTCGACTCGGTCGCGAAGACCGGCAAGCACCTCGAGAACTACTACGACCTGATGGCGGCGACCGGCAAGGTCGGCAAGCTGCTCGACCTGCCGCTCGAGCCGCACTCGGGTGAGCACCACGCGTGCGATCCGGCCGCGGCGGGCTCGACGCTCAAGCTGTCGCAGGTCGCGGCGACGCGCAGTTCGGGTGCGGCGCTGTTCAGCGGCGTCGACCTCGAGCTCCCGGCCGGTGGGGTGCTGTGCGTGCGCGGCGCGAGCGGCGCGGGCAAGACCACGTTCACGAACCTGCTCTGGGGTCTGCGTTCGCCGTCGCGCGGCGCGATCCGGCTCGATGGACGCGACCTGCGCGAGCTCTCGTGCGACTCGCTGCGGCGCAACGTCGCGCTGGTCAGCGGGGTCGAGCTCGTGCACGCCTCGATCCGCGACAACGTGCGCATCGGCCGCACGACGGTGAGCGACGACGACGTGCGCGACGCGCTGCGGCGCGTGGGACTGCTCGACGAGCTCGCGACCTTGCCCCAGGGGCTCGACACC
>JABWBL010000003.1 GCA_013360535.1 Planctomycetaceae bacterium | reverse complement strand
AACGCGTGCGCCGCCTGGATGTACTCCAGCTCGCGCAGCTTCAGCGCCTCGCCGCGCAGCAGCCGCGCGAGCCCGGTCCAGGTGGTCACGCCGAGGATCGCGCACAGCAGCAGCAGCCGGAAGTCGGCGCGCTGCGCGGTGGTGGGAAAGAGCTCCGGGTGCTTGTCGACGTACACCTGCATCATCAGCACTGCCGCGGCGATCAGCAGCACGGCGGGGATCGAGTTGATCGTCGTGTAGAGGTACTGGATGAGGTCGTCGATCCACCCTTTGAAGTAGCCCGCCGTGATCCCGAGCAGCACCGCGAACGGCAGCATGACGAGCGTCGTGACGGTGCGCGGACCCGCCGGAATGCCGCTGCTCGTGCGGCTCACGACCGAGCGCTCCGAACGTGCGAGCGATCACCCGGAGTGGGCCGCTCCGATTCATGTGGAGCGCAGTTGGTGCTCGTCCAATCCCGCCGCGACGGAAGAGGAACGGCGCGACGGGGCCGACCTGCTCCCCGTGATCGAGCCCATCGCCGTCGGTCGACCGCTCGTGTTGCGGATCGTCGTGACGGCGCCGGTCGCGATGCGGCACGTGGTCGTCGCTTGCGCGTTGCCCGCGGGTTTCGAGCTGCCGAATGAGCCCGGCGATGTCGAACGTCTCGACGACGCGGTGGCTCTCACGTGCGATCTCGAGGCTGGCGTGCCGCGTGTGCTGCGGCTCACCGTGGTTCCGACGACGGTCGGTCGTTTCCTGTGGCCGCCGACGGTTGCGATGCCGATGTATTGCGCCGAGAGTGACGGTGGCACGGCAGGCGGCTGGGTCGAGGTGGTCGCGGCGCCGGAGGGATTCGGGCGCTCGTTCGCGGAGTTGCTCCCCATCGAAGCTGCCTTCGAGCCCGAAGAAGCGCCATTCCCGCTCGAAGCGTGGCTCGAGGTCTTCCGCGACGCGTTCGAGGAAGATCGTGAACCCACGAGCGAGGCGCTGGCCGAGTGGCTCGGGCGCGCGGGCGACGAGTGGACGTGGGGCGAGTACGGTCCGCAAGAGGAGAGCCGCGCGCAGCTCGTCACGCTGCTGTGGCGCAAGCTGCCGGACTGGGATGCGGATTCATCGCGTGCGCTGGAAGCCTTCACGGACCTCCTGTGGCGCATCGAAGAACCCGCGACGGATCCGAGCTGGCCCGAACGCGCATGGCGCGGCGAAGCGTTGGACCGCTTGCGGGCGCTCACGCTCGAGCTCGCGACGGAAGCGCTGAGGTCGGCTTCGTCGACCACGGACGAGCACGGGTGCGAGCGTCTGGAGCAGATCGCTCTTGCGCTCGAGCAGTGCAAGGCCGGCGCGCAGCGCGAGGCAACGATCGCGCGCTGGTGGCGCGCCGCGCGAGACTGCGAGTTTGCCGCATCGACGCTGCTCGACCTCGTGCCGACCGCGCCGGAGGATCCGGAGCTGCGTGCTGCCCTGTCGGAGCTCGCCGTGCGCGTCGATGGCTGGGAGTTCCAGCGGACTTGGGAGCTGCTCGACGACGACTCGCGCGCGGCGCTGCCGCCGCAGCTCGTGCTCGACCGGGCCGAAAGTGACTCGACCGGGATCCTCAATTTCCTCGCAGGTCGCGACACGGGCCGTTCGGCACTCGAGCGCCGCCTGCTGTCGGCGGAATTCGTCCTCTCCCACTTCGACGCCCTCGAGCGCGAATTGCCGACCGAACTCTGGCGAAAGGTCCCGCTGCACGCCTTCGAGGGTCTCGCTCTCGTCGCACTGGAGCATTCCTTCGGGCCGGATGTCGAGTCGGTGCTCGCGTGCCTGAGCCACGCGGCGTTCCCCGTTCCGGACTTGCAGCAGGCGCTGGCGTCGGCGCGAGTCCCGGCCTGGCGCTACGTGCTCGCCTGCACGTTGCGCGCGCGCGGCGCTCGCGGCGCTGACGGACTCGATCAAGTGGCAGGGAGCAGCGTTTGGACGAGGGCCCTCGCGCTCGACGCGCAGGACGCCACGGAAGCGATCGCGCTCCTCGAGGATGCCCGCCGTCTCCGTCCCGGTCCGGATCTCTCGGGCGAGCTGGCGCTGCTCGCGAGCTTCACCCTGCCCGCCATCGTCGCCAGGGGCACGCCCCGCCAACTCCTTGCCGAGCGCGCTGCGTTCGAAAACGAGGACTGGCATCAGGCGTGGCAACGGTTGTCTTCCGCAGAGCGACTCCTGCTGCTGGAGCAACTCGAGGATGGGTCGAGCCCGAAGTTCGTGCCCGGCAACGCCACCGAAGCCGAGGCGTTGTGGAAGCTCCTCCAACGCAGCGAGGACTTTGACGCCCTCGAAGCCCTGCTCTCCTCGCCGGTCGGCATCGACTGCGTGTGCCAGCACCTCCGCGCGCCGCCGCTCGATCCGTTCGCCCTCGAAGTGCGCGAACGCTACGCCCGCTCTTTCGGCCTCGCCGAGGACACGCTGACTCCCGCTCCCGGCCGAGAGTCCTTCGCGCTGCTCGCTCGGCTCTTCCACATCGGCCCCGAAGCCTCCCGACGCTCGCTCGACCTCGACCTGCTTCGACGTCTGCGCTTGATCCGCGGCCTGTAGGCCATGGATCGTGCGCACAGCGGCCGAGGATCCAGCACGCGGACGGGTCGACAGACCACAGATCCTCAGCCTTCGATTATCCTCATGACCTCGCAAGTCGCGCAGCTCCCTGCATTGACTCGAAAGGCCCACATGGACACGCGCTCGTCGCTCGCCTTCACGCTGATCTTCCCCGCCTTGACCTCCGGCGCGATGGCGCAATTCCCCAGCCCGGTCGTGTTGCCATCGAACACGGGCATCGAGAGCGTCGCCCTCACGGGGTCCTCGGGAAGCGGCCAGCTCGGGCTGCGACAGACGCCGATCGGTGACTTCAACGGGGACGGTCGAGAGGACTTCGCCGTTGCGGCCCACAACTGGACGATTCCGGGCGGGAACTCGAGCACCAACCGCGGCGCCGTGCACGTGCTGTTCGGTTCGAACGCGTGGTCGAGCCTGACGAGCGCCAACATGCTGACGCTCGACGGGACCTTGGGGTTTACGGTGTTCGGCGCCAACAACGGCGACATGCTCGGTTACCGCATCGCCGGCGCGGGCGACGTCAACGGCGACGGGTACGACGACCTCGCGATGGTCGCGCACGGCTTCGACGTCAATGGCGAGAGCGACCGTGGCGGCGTTTACGTGCTGTACGGCGGGCCGCAGGTCGGTGCCGGCGGCTCCGTGCTGGCGGCGTCGATCGGCGGCACGTCGGGCTTCGTGGCCTATGCGCCGCCCAAGACCACCGGGCTCGTGGAGGTCTGTGGCCTGGGAGACGTCGATGGCGACGGCTTCGACGAACTGGCGGTCGCCTCGCCAGGCGGCGGACCGGCCGAGTGGATCCACCTGCTGGGCGCCGAAGAGAGCCGATGCTTGGCCGCTGGCGACATCGACGGAGATGGCGACGACGATTTTGTGCTCGGCCAGCTCCAGCCTCAACGCGCGCTGGTGTTCGTGAACGACAATGGCCAGTTCACGCCGATGCCGGTTCCGCTGGGCTGCTGGCCGCAGGCGATCGAGCTCGCGGACATGGACGGCGACGGCGATCTCGACATCGTGGTCCACGGCAACGGGAGACGCGTGGCGATCCTTCCGTGCCTCTTGGGCACGATCTTCGGCAATCCGCGCAATTTCGACCTGCCCGATGATCAGTCCATCGTGCGTCTGGGTGACATCGACGCGGACGGCGACCTCGACGTCGTTGCCGCCAACTACACCGACACCTTGACCTTCGGCGGCATCGAGCTGGTCCACATCCTGAGGAACAACGGCAACGGGTTCCTGACGGAGATCGGGACGGTGAACTTCGACGACGAGCCGCGTTCACTCGCCGTCGGCGACATCGACGGCGACGGAGACGCCGACTTCTTGATGAACGGGCACTACTCGAGCGCAATTCGCGCGTACGAGAACCTCGGCAACGGGACGTTCGCTGCACCCGTCATCGGCCCAATCGTCACCGCCTACGACATGTCGCTGGCGGACGTCGATGGAGACGGGGATCTCGACGCGCTTTGCGGCGCCGGTGGATACCTGTATTTGGCGCTCAATCAGGGTGCGTTCTCGTTCGGCGCCCCGACGAGCCTCGGTTCGTGCAACGATACCGAGCGAATACTGCCCGCCGACGTCGACATGGACGGTGACATGGACATCGTCACCTGTGGTCGAGATCCGTCGAACGCGTTCCGCTGTTTCCTGAACAACGGCGACGGCACGTTCCCGCTCCACGGAAGACACTTCCCGCAGCCCATGTACAGCGCCTACGACATCGCCCTCGCCGACGTCGACGGCAGCGGGAACCTCGGCGTCATCGTCGTGGGGAAAGTCGTCAACCAGGCCGACTATCGCGTGGTCGCCGCGCGCGGCTTTGGCGACGGGACCTTCGGGGGCGAGCGGAAGGGCTGCGTCGCCGTGGTGCGCGGTGCGCCGGACCTCTCGGCCCACGCGCCTTACGACCTCGGCGAGACGCCGTCGCCGTACCACTTCGTGATGCTCGGTCGCAATGGACGCGAGGAACTGGGAACTGCACTGTCCGCGCTGGGTGACCTCGATACCGACGGATTCGCGGATTTCGCGGTGACTGCGCAAAGTGCCTACGTTCCAGGCGGCAGCTCCGTCGCCCATTTCGTGATCCGAGGCGGGGCCGGAGTTGGAGCGACCGGGTTCATCGATCCGCGCGCCCTCACAGGCAGCAACGGTTTCGTGCTGCACAGCCCGCCGCAGGCGACGACCCTCACGGCGGCCGCGTTGGGATCGGGGGATTTCGACGGGGACGGGCAGCTGGACCTCATCGCTTCCGCCCGGACGACCGTCGCACTGAATACGTTTGTCGGTGCAGCCATTGTGAGTTTTGGATCGCCGACTCTCGGTGCGACTGGGGTCGAACTCGCCGACCAGCCCGATGGCCTGCGCCTCCTGCGCATCGTGGGCTCGGCCACGAACGACGGCACAGGCGAGGCTTCGCCCGCTGTCGGCGACTTCAACGGGGACGGTCGGGCCGACATCGTGCTTGGGGCGCCCAGGTTCATCGACGTCCTGAGCTCCGGCGGTGCAGCGCTCGGCATCTACGGTGCTCAACGCCCGTTCCCCGGCGGCGTACTGTCGCTGGGAAGCATGGACGGCACGACCTCGTTCCGCATGCTCCGCGAACCGGGGAACACGTGGATGGCCTCGAACGTCTCGACTGCCGGAGACGTCGACGGGGACGGCATCGACGATCTGCTGATCTCGGACGATCGGTACGGCAGTTCGAGCGGCCGCGCGATCCTCGTGCTCGGCCAGCGCTACGGGGCGCCGAGCCCCTACTGCACTGCGCAGGTCAACAGCGCGGGCTGCACGCCGGCGATCGGCTGGTCGGGCGCGTTGCCGAGCGTGAGCGACCCCGACAGCTTCCATGTGCGCGCCACCAACGTGCTCAACCAGAAGGGTGGGCTCCTGTTCTACGGACGCTTCGGGCGCACCGCGGCGCCGCTGCAGGGCGGCACGCTGTGTGCACGCCAGCCGGTGCTCCGCACGCCGACGCAGTCGAGCGGCGGCTCGGCGAGCGGCATTGACTGCAGCGGCACCTACGACTTCGACTGGAAGGCGTGGATGACGCTCGGCGTCGATCCCAGCCTCGCCGCCGGCGTCACGATCGACTGCCAGTACTGGTCCCGCGACCCGCAAGCTCCTTTCGGTACCAACCTCACCGACGCGCTCGAATTCACGATTGCGCCTTGAGGGTGCAGGTGGGCTCCTGTACGAACGGGACGCATGCCGATCTTCCAGGACAACTCGCAGAACCATCCCGACCAGGGCATGACGCCCGCGGACATGCTCGCGACGCAGCGCGTGGCGGAGCGGCGCGACGAGGTCATCATGTTCCGCGACACGGGCGCGTGGTCGCGGCCGTACATCGCGCTCGGGCATCCGACGAAACCCTTCCACGTCAAGGGCAAGAGCAGCGACTGGGGGCCGCATGCGGGGCTGGTGCCCTTCAACTCGGAGTTCAGCAAGGCCTTCAAGGCCTCGGACATCGAGAAGGGCAAGAAGATGAACCACATCGCGATCCAGGGCAATTACGCGCGGCCCATTCCGCTGTTCGTGGCGGAGGATTTCATCCGGCGCGAGCTGCTCGTGCCCAAGGGCAGCGCGGGCCGGCCGCCGATCGATCGCATGACGAGCCCGCGCCCGGGCATCCTCTACTTTTTCTGCACCAAGCCGAACGACGACCCGAAGCAGCCGGGCAAGCCGTATGTGCTGTTCGGCAAGAAAGCGTCGAATGGCAAGTATGAGATCTTTGCGTTTCCGCTCGATGCAGCGGGCGCAAGTGAGAAGACGTTGTTCCTGAAGGAGTCGGCGGCTGAGGCGCTGCTCGCGATGACGGTGCCCGGCGCCGACAAGCCGATCACCGGCGACTACGACCTGTTCGCGGTATGCCCTTCGTGGGCGAACTTCGGCGGCCTGGATCGCAAGATGGACCCGACGCTCGACGACCCGCGCATCAAGGCCTCCAACCAGCGCACGCGGCAGAAGGCGGCCATGGGCGACCTGCGGGCGATCGCGAGCCTGGCGGCGCTCGAATCGGCGAAAACTCCCGAGGATCCCGACCGCGGCAACCTCACGGGGCGCATCGCTGCGGCGATTGCGGCGCTCGTCGGCGCGATGGGCGGCAAGTTTCCGCGAGTGCACCACAACGCGGAATCGGGGCGGCCCTTCGCGCCGGGCGCCGAGGACGGCTTCCCGCTGACGACCTTCCACCCGCGTCGTGGCATCGGCGGCTACACCTTCCTCAACGCGACGATCAACGACCTCGGCGACCTGCGCGATTACTTCAATCGCCTGTACGCCGGCGGCTACTACCCGCCGCGCAACAGGTCCTGGGACATGACCTCGCTGAATCCGTTGCTGAAGGGCTACCGGGCCTGAGACGGCGGACGGCGCGGCCATCGGCCGGCGGCGAGTGCGCTTGGGGCCGCAACTGTCGTCATGGGGCGAGGCCGTCCGCGATTCGGACGGGCGCTCGCGATCGTCGCGTCCCAATCGGGGGCCGCCGAAGGTGCCTTGCTTGGGACGAGCTCGGATTCAGACGACAGGGAGGCTGCCCCCCGAAGTTCGCCCGAGCCCCGGAGCACGTGATGACGACCTCGCAGCAGACCGCCGCAACCCTTCCCGCCTTCCCGCGCGCGTCGCGCGTTCTCTCCACGACGACCTTCGAGGCCTACCGCGGGATCACCGCGGGAATCGATGGCTGGTTCAGCATTCCAGCGGTCGCGATCTGGGACGCGCTCCTCTCGTTCCAGGCCGAGCAGTCCATCCACGGCCACCTGTTCGAGATCGGGGTCTGGGAAGGCAAGTCGGCCGCGCTGATGGCGATGCACGCTCGCTCCGGCGAGAAGCTGGTGCTCGCGGACTTCGAGCTCAAGCCCAAGGCGATTCGTCGCGCGCTCTCGAGCGCCGGGATCGGCGAAGGTGTCGAGGTGATCGAGCTCGGCGGCGACTCGCGCGCGCTCCACATGTACCCGATTCACCCCGAGTGCTTCCAGAAGGTGCGCTGGATGCACATCGACGGCCAGCACTCCGCGCGCGCCGTGTCGAGCGACATGGCGCTCGCCAACCAGCTCCTCGCCCCCGATGGCGTGCTGGTCATCGACGACTTCTTCTCGTGGCTCTACCCGCAGGTCACCGAGGCCGTGCTGCGCTACGTGCGGCAATTCCCCGACGATTTCACGCTCTTCCTGTGCGGCTACAACAAGGCCTACCTCTGCCGCACGCACTTCGCGCACCGCTACCTCGAGTTCTGCGCGCAGGAACTGCCCGAGGCCCTCTCCGCGCGCGGCGTCGAGTCCACGCTGGCGAAGACCACGTATCCCGCCGAGATGAACACGTTCGGCATCGGTCCTGTCTTCCAGGACCTCACCCGCCGCGGCCCCGACTGGGAACCGGACATGCTGCGCTACTGATCGAGCAGGTCGCGAGCCCCGGCTCGCGCCCGCTCACAGTCCGATCTCGAACTCCAGGCCACCCGTGAGGCTCGACGTGAACGACGCCTGCGGATCGCGCGACCAGTACTGCGCGTCGACGGTGATTCCGGCCGCGAGGTTCGGGTCGATGCCGGAATCCAGCCAGGCGCTGAAATCGAAGCTGAACGTGCCGCTGCAGTCGTCGCCCACCGTGCTTCCGCCGCTCGTCTGCACGCCGGTGCGCCGCACGGGTTGCCGCACGCACAACGTGCCGCCCTGGAACGTCGCGCTCCCGCGCCCCGACAGGCCGTAGAACAACAGCCCGTTCTTCTGATTGAGCACTCCGCTCGCGGTCACGAGGAATGCATCGGGATCCGACACGCTCGGCAACTGACCCGCCCAGGAGATCGCCGGCGTGCAGCCGAGGCTGTTGAGCTTCGCCTGGCAGTACGGCTCCGGGACTCCGTTCGACTGCCCGAAGAGCACGAAGGCGCGACCGGACTGGCTGGCGAGGCTCCACTCGTCGTCGCCGAGCACGACATCCTCGAGCCCGTCGCCGTCGACATCACCGACCGCCACCGAGCGAGCGCCGAACGTGTCGGAAGCGCGTTCCCCCAGCAACCGGAAGCCCCACCCGCCGTCGAGCTGGGTCAACGGAATGGCGCCGGCTGCCAGAGGGCGCGCGGCGCCGTACACGACGAACACGGCTCCGCGATCGTTGAGCTGCTCGTCGTGGCCACTCGCACCGAGCACCAGCTCGACACGGCCGTCCCCGTCGAGATCGGCGCACGCGAACTGGACGCCCGGTGTGTTGTCCGCGTCCTGCGTGCTCCGGAAGTGGGCGATCGCGTTCCCGTCCGGCGCCATCAACGACACCAGCCCCCCGGCTCCGACGCCTGGCCCGCCGAACACGACATAGGCACCCCCGATGCGCACGAAACCCGGATACCGCGCGTCCGCCGCAGCAACGACGAGGTCGTCGTGGCCGTCGCCGTCGAAGTCTCCGACGGTCGCTCCCCCGACTCCTGCGGCATCCGCCGTGTCCCGCACCTCGAACCCTGTCGTGCCGTCGAGCGCGCCGAGGTCGACGGGACTTGCAAGGCCCAGTCCCGGCGCTCCGAAGAGCACGATCCGTGAGCCGGAACCGCGCGGGCCTTCGACGCCTCCGCGAGCCGCGAAGGAGAAGTCCGCGATGCCGTCGCCGTTGAGGTCTCCGCTCGCCGCGGCGCCCCCACCGATCGAGTGCAGCGAATGGAGCCCGACGATCGTGAACGTGCTTCCGGGCGTCGGCGTTCCAAGATCCAGCAAGGCGACGGCGGCGAGCGTCGCTCCGCCGCGCACGACATGCACGCGTCCCGCACCGGGCCCGTGAAACGAACCGTTGCCGACATTGAACCCGAGCGTCAGCTGCCGCGAGTTCGGTCCCCCCGAGCCGATCGTCGCCATGTCGAGATCGCCATCGCCGTCCAGATCGGCACAGGCAAGTTGGTACCCGACGGTCGAGCCGGACGCCGAAGGGCGATAGCCGCTCAGGTCGCCGTTGCCGGCATTGACCGAGACGAGGAACTCCGCTCCCCCCTGCAGGTTGCCTCCGGCGCTGAGAACGTCGAGATCGCCGTCGAGATCGAAATCGCCCAATTGAAAGCGATACGGCGGCCCGGAAACGTACGGATTCGAGAGGGTGCCAAATGTGATCGACCCCGTACACGGGAGCACACGCACGCCGCCCAGCACCACATCGAGGTCAGCGTCGCCATCGAGGTCTCCAAGCTCGAAACCGTTGTCGACGAGCCCGACGGAGACTCCGCCCTGCGGCGGCACCGCGCTCAGGTTGCCCGCTCCATCGTTGCGGTAGAACTTGAGCACGCCGTTCTGGCGGCAATAGACGCCGACGTCCGCGTCGCCGTCGGCGTCGATGTCCCCGGTCCGGACCATCGTCGGCTTCGTCGGCGTGGTGAGCGACGGACCGGCCACGAGATGCCCGGCCTGATCATTGCGATACACGATCAGCCGATTGGGAGACCCCACATTGCTCGACTTGACGTACACGCTGACGGCGACATCGAGGAAGCCGTCGGCATCGACGTCGAACACGTCAAAGTCCATGCCGTCTTCCGTCATCGGATAGTGCGTCGTCGGCCCGAAGAAGCCGTTCAGCTGGTTGCGGACCACGCTGAGCCGCGCCAGTCCAGCGGGAGTGAATCCTTGGATCACGAGGTCGAGCCCGCCGTCGAGATCGATGTCCGCGAGCGTCAACTTCCCCGGGTAACCGGTCCACGGATGCTGCACTTCGGCGAACTGGCCCGTGCCGTCGTTCCAGAGCACGCGGAATTGCTGCAGGTTGCCGCAGGTCACGACGAGGTCGACGTCTCCGTCGAGATCGAGGTCGCCCGCAGCGAGACCTGGGTCGATGGGATTGCCGAGCGGATGGGACGTGAGCGGGGCCCCAAATTGGGATTCCGACACCGCGAAATCCTCGAACCCGTCCGCGTCGACGTCCCCCACTCCGCGCGCCCGCACCAACGGGCCGGAATTCGAGTCCGCCGGAACGATTCGTGCGCCCAGCGGCGGGACGAGCGAAGCGACGGACACCACTCCGCTCGCGCCCACGTTCGCTCCACCGCGCACGAGGTAGAAACCGTCGCGGCGAAGGCCGAGTGCGTCGGGAACCTTGGCCGAGTAGATCAACAGGTCGTCGTACCCGTCGCCGTCGACGTCTCCCGCGGGCCCCATTGCCTGCGAGAGCCGCGCATCGAGGACGTCCCCCTCGATCACGAACCCGTCCGTTCCGTCGAGGTCCGTGAGCCTCAAGCTGGCTCGACCCGCGAGTCCCGGCGCACCGAACACGACGAAGCAGCGCCCCACGTTGCTCTGCCCACCGACCCACGCTCCCCAGTCGCCGCTCGCAAAGTCGGCATAGCCATCGCCATTCATGTCGCCGATCGACGAGAGCGTCAGCGCGGTGTTGGCGTTGGGCGCCGAGTCGATCAGCAGCAGCTCGACGCCGGGCGGCGGCGTGCCGACGACGATCGGACTGGGAAACTGCGGCGCAAGAGCGAGCGACAAGAGGATCGACATGGTCCGACGGCCCGCTTCAAGGGCAAATGGTGGCATAGATCGCGTTGGTGAGATTCGAGTTGTTGGGCGACACGAAGCCGGGGTCGCGGCTCCAGAATTGCCCCCAGACGCGGCCGCCGGCGACGAGCGAGGGATCGTTGCCGGAGGCGACCCAGGCGGCGAGATCGAAATTGAAGCTGCCGCCGCACGGGCCCGTTCCGCCGGAGTTGAGGGCGTTCGTGCGCCGCAGCGGCAGGTTGAAGCACAGCCAGCCGCCGAGGAACGGAACGGCCTGCGGTCCGCTCGTTCCGTACACGAACATCCCGAACCTGTTGTCGAGCACGTCGCTCGCCTGGACCGAGCAGGGCGAAGGCGCGGATGCGCTCAACGTCCCGGTGATCGAGATCTGTGGCGTGCAACCGGCGCTGTTGGTCTTGGCGGTGCAGTACGTCCCGGCGACCGGCTGGTCGCGGTAGGTGCGCAGGTTGCCGGTCGTGGACACGGCGCCGGTGCCGTTCGGAGCCCCGAGGAACAGGGTGTTGCCCGAGAGAGCCGCCGAGGTGCCGAATCGTTCGAGCCCCTGGAGCGACGGCGTGATGTGAGACGCGAGGCTCCAGGCCGTTCCACTGCGTTCGAAGAGACGCGCGTAGTTGCGGCTCGGAGCGCCGATGAGCAGGCGGTTGGAATCGAATGCGAGCGAAGCTCCGAAAACGCTCGATTGCATGCCGTTTCCCTGCAAGTGAGCCTCCTCCACCCAGAAGCCCGACTGGCGCGTGAGCACGTAGACCCGACCGCCGAGATAGGTGCTCGAGTCGAAACCCGCGGCAGAAACCGCGAGCGACGAGCCGGACAGCGCCACCGCGCCGCCGAAGTTCTGGTTGGCCGTCGAGTCGCTGGGCTCGAGCTTCGCCTGCTGCTGGAACACCCCGTTGGTGCGGCGGAACACGTAGGCGGCGCCGACGTTGGGCCCGGCGGCATCGTGCCCCGGCGCACCGATCGCCAGCCAATTCCCCTCCAGCGAGCAGGAGTTGCCGAAGCGGTCCAGGTGCACCAGCTCCGACGGCGCGAGCAGGGTCGTCTCGAGCCAGGCCGAGCCGTTCCACTCGAAGATGTAGGCCTCGCCACCGCCATCCACAGCGGCGCCAACCACGAGCGTGTCGCCGTCCGCCGAGAGCGCGTCTCCGAAGGCCTGATTCGCGACCACGCTCGAGCCCGCGAGGGTCGAGTGGAACGCCCAGCTCGCCCCAGCACCTTGGTAGACATGGACCCGCCCCTCGTTGAATCCGACGCCGTCTTTCCCCGGCTGTCCGATGAAGAGCCAGTTTCCGGTCTTCGCGACGGCCTTGCCGAACAGACCGTTGCTGTCGAACGCCGGCGGCAGGATCTGCGCGACCTGCTTCCACTCCAGAGCGACGCGCTGCATCACGAACACGGCGCCATGGGTCGTGTAGGAAGGCGCCCCCACCCACGCGAGCTCACCGTCGGCGACGACACTCTGGCCGAACTGGTTGCCGGCCTGGCCCGTGAAGGAGTGGGAGAGATCCTCGAAGACCACGCACTGGGCCGCGGCAAGAGGTGCGAGCAACGCGACCAGAGCGGTCGCGACGAGAGAACGCAGCATCACAGATCCTCGTGAACAGGACTCCGAACACATCCGAAGGGTCCGCAGAGGATACGCGAGTTCCTGAAACTCGGCTTGGGCCCAACGTGCGCATTTCGTGGACTTCCCCGACGCATTGCGCGAATCCCGGGAGGCGACTAGCCTCCATGCCGCTTGCCGCGTCGCCGAAACTCGCGACGCAAGGAGCCTCCAGTTGATCCACCGCCCGATGCTCGTGTTCGTTTCCGTCGCCTCGCTCCACTCCTTCGCGTCGGCGCAGTTCCGTCTGGAGACTTACACCTGCCCGCAGTGGAGCTTCGGCTCCGTCGCGGCTTCCGCGGGCGACGTCAACGGCGACGGCTACGTCGACGTGATGGTCGCGGCGCCCTCGCCGTCGCTGGCGCCGCTCGTGCGGGTCTACGACGGACGGACCGGCGCGATCCTGTACGAGTACATCGGAAACGACGATTCGCTGGGACGGAGCCTGGGTACAGCGGGCGACCTCAACGGCGACGGACGAGACGAGTTCTTCCTTGGAGCGAGCGAACGCGACCTGCCGTCGATGTCGTCCGCCGGAGTGGTCGAGCTCCGCGACGGCGCCACGGGCGCGTTGCTGCGCACGCTGGAAGGTCGCGCGCAGGCGGAGTTTTTCGGCACCAGCGCTGCGGCGATCGGCGACGTCAACGGAGACGGCAAGCCGGACCTCGCCGTCGGCGCCACGGGCGGCGACATCGGCGCGGTCAACGCGGGATACGTGCGGGTGTTCTCGGGAGCCGACGGAGCCGAGCTCTACACTCTGATCGGACTGGGAGCTTCCGACGGCTTCGGACTCTCGGTCGCCGCCTGCGGTGACGTCAACGCCGACGGCCTGCCGGACTTCATCGTCGGAGCCCCGCAGACGAGCAATGGAATCGCCAAGGGCTACGCGCGCGTGTTCTCGGGCCCCGATGGGGCCCTGGTGCGGCAGCTCAACGGCGTGGCCTTCGGTGACTGGTTCGGCGTCAAGGTCGACGGTGCGGGCGACGTGAACTCGGACGGCTTCGACGACGTGATCGTCGGGGCGTCGCGGGCCGCGTTCGGTTCGTTGCCCGACAGCGGGACCGGCACGGTGTTCTCGGGCGCCGACGGAAGCGTGCTCCATGTGCGCGGCTCCGTGACGGACGGCAGCTATGCCGCCGTCGTTTCCGGCGGTCACGATTACGACGGCGATGGCGTGCCCGACTTCGCGCTGGGCGCACCCGTCGAGACAGCACAATCCGGCGCCGTCCGGATCTACCGAGGCTACGACGGCGCGTTGATCCAGCAGATCCTCGTGCCGGGCACCAACTACATCGGCGGGACGACCGAGTTCATCGGAGACCTCGACCACGACGGGCGCAGCGACCTGTTCGTCGGCGCAGGATTCGCCCAGCAGGCCTTCGTCTTCTCGTTCGACGACCGCGTGTTCGACCGCGCCTGCGTGACCTCGCCGAACTCCGCCGGAGCCGGAGCCCTGATCGATCACATCGGCACGAATTCCGTCGCGGCGAACGACCTCACGCTGACGGCCGAGGGCTTGCCGCCCGGCAAGAGCTGCGTGTTCTTCTTCGGCACGAGCACGCTGCAGGTGCCGTTCTTCGACGGGTTCCGCTGCCCCAGCGGGCAAACCTACCGGCTCGCTCCGACGCTTTCGGACTCGCAGGGCTTCGCCGCCAAGTACCTCGATCGCTCCTCCGGCAATTATCCGATCGCCGCGCTCGCGGCGGGCACGACATGGACGTTCCAGGTCTTCTATCGCGACACCGGCTTCGGCACCTGGGGCGTCAACACGACCGACGGGCTTCGCATCGGCTTCCGACCCTGAGCACCGGCCGCGAGTGGCGTCGGCGGATCGCGGCACGGCGCCGGCAGGTGTAGGCTCGTGCTCCATGAAGCTCGCCACCGCGCGGTTCGTCGTCGGCAGCCTCGGGTTGTTGTGGAGCGTCGCCGCGTGTTCGACGACGCCTGCAGCGGAAAGCGCGGGGGAATTCGGGTCACTGCGCAACACGCGCGTGGCGATCGAGAGGCCGCAGCGAGAACTCACCTACTTCGCGGGGGCGCTCGAGCCGGGTGAGCTGGAGCAGCTGGCGAAGGTGGCGCGGAACGTGCGCGTGGTGGCGGGGCTGTCGCGCGAACAGGCGCTCGAACGCGCGCAGGAAGCGGACGGCGTCGATGCGCGTTTCGCGACGGCGGAGTTCCTCGCCAAGGCGCCGAACGTGCGCTGGGTGCAGTCGATGAGCGCGGGCGTCGATCGCTACATGGGCGTCAAGGCGCTCGTGGACGACGAGCGCATCGTGATGACCAACCAGAAGGGCGCCTACGGGCCCGCGATCGCGGACCACGTGTTCGGGATGGTGCTCTCGCTCGCGCGCGACCTGCGCTTCTATGCGGAGCGGCAGCAGGAACGGACTTGGGCGCGCGGCGGATCCGACGGCAAGGCGTTCGCGCTGCAGGGGCGCACGCTGCTCGTGCTCGGACTGGGCGGCATCGGCGGCGAAGTGGCCGTGCGCGGCCATGCGTTCGGCATGCGCGTGCTCGCGACGCGGCGCACGGAGGGCGAGCGCCCGGCGTGGATCGAGCGCGTCGGCAAGCCGGAGGACACGCTCGAGCTGCTCGCGCAGTCCGACGTGGTCGTGCTGTGCGTGCCGCTGACAGCGGAGACCGAGAACCTGATCGACGCACACGCACTCGCCGCGATGAAGCCGGGCGCGATGCTCGTCAACATCGCTCGCGGCAAGGTCGTCGATACGCAGGCGCTGCTCGCGGCGCTCGAGTCGGGGCATCTGGGCGGCGCGTGCCTCGACGTCACGGAGCCCGAGCCCCTGCCGAAGGACCATCCTCTCTGGGCGCACCCGCGCGTGCTGATCACGCCGCACATCGCCGCGGACGGCGACCTCTCGGGCGAGCGCGCCTTCGAGCTGCTGAGCGAGAACCTGCGGCGCTTCGGCGCCGGTGAGCCGCTGCTCAACGTCGTCGACAAGAAGCTCGGGTACTGAGCGCGGACGGACGTGGGTTCGCGCTGGCTTTTTGCGGGGCTGGGTGGGGCGACGGTGATCGTCGCTCTGGCCCTCGAGCCAGCGGCGGTGTTCCCGCAGCTGCGCGGCAGCTGGTTCTTCGATGCGCGGCGCGTGGAGACGCTGAGGTGGGCGCTCGCAGGGCTCGGTGTGGCGCTCGCGCTCGGGCCGCGGGTGCGGGAATGGCTGCGGAGGGAGCCGGTCGAGGCGGAGGACACGCGGGGCACTCGCTGGAGCGACCTCGCGTTCGTCGGCGCGCTCGCGCTGATGGCTCTCGCGCTGGAGTGGCGCTCGGGTCCGGTGAGCGAGGACACGAAGTTCTATCTGGGCGAGGCTCTCGAGCTTGCGGAACGTGGTGGACTGCGCGCCTTCGTGGCGAGCTGCTTCGAGGGGAGCTGGACCGAGGACAACCGGCATCCGCTGTACCTGATGCTGCTCGTACCGTGGGCGGGGAGCACGAACGCGATGCTGCTCGCGTCGAAGCTCGTGAGCTTCGTGGGCGCGGCGCTGGCGCTGCTCGTGGTGCTGCGCGCGTGCCGAAGGCGCGGCGGCGAGCTTGGGGCGCTGGCGGCGGGCGCGCTGCTCGTCACGAACGCGAGTTTCGTCGAGTTCGCCGTGCTGACGGCCTGCGAGAGCTGGTGGATCCTGTTTGCGGTGCTCGCGCTCGACCTCGCGACGCGTGAGGACGAAGAGCGCGGAACCCTGCGCTGGCTCGCGGCGGGTGCGTGCCTCGGGCTCGCGTTTCTGGCCAAGGGCACGGCCGTGCTGCTCGCGCTCGCGCTGGGCCTCGCGATCCTGTGGAACCGCCGCCGCGCGAGCTGGCGGGCACTGCTGCCCTTGGCGCTCGGCTTTCTGGCGACGGGCCTGCCGCTGCTCGTGCGCAACCAGCTGCGCTTCGGCTACGCGTTCCACAACGTCAACTCGCGCCACGGCTTCTGGCTCGACCGTTGGGAGCAGTTCTACGACGCCGAGGCGCTCGCCGGCGCCAGTGCGTCGACGTGGTTCGAGCACCATGGAATCGCGGACGCGTTGTCGCGGCTCGCTTCAGGCTTCGTCAAGCAAGTTGCGCACGCCTTCGAGGCAACCCAAGTCATCGCTCCGGGTGGATTCGGCGCGTTCCTCGGCGCACTGGCGCTGCTCGCGCTGGCGGTCGGAGTGTTGCGCATGGGCAACCGCAGGGAGCGAGCGACGCTGGCGTTCGTCCTCGCCCTGTGGATCGCGAGTTTCGCCTGGTACGCGCAGATCGCCTCGGATCGGCGCTTTCTCGCGGTTCTGGTGCCGCTCTTGGCGCCGGCCCTCGCGAGCTGGACCTCGCGCGCGACGGACTCGTCGCGCCGCACGCTGCGGCTCGCCATGGTCGGATGCACGGCACTCTGCGTCGTGACGGCCTTCGTTCCGGCACTGCCTTTCGCCCGCCCGCTGCGCTTCCGCGAGTCGAACGCCTCGCGCGAGCTGCACGCGTGGTTGCTCGAGCGCGAGGAGGCGGGTCGCGACGTCGTCTACCTGCTCGGCCCGAGCTCGACCTCGGGCTTCGACTGGGACCGATCGCTGCTCGCGACGCGCCTGCCGCGACCGGAAGACGACGCCGCGCTCGAGCAACTGCTCGCGAGCTCCGAAGGCGAGCGCGTTCGCTACCTGATCGTCGAGGTGGACGAAACCGCCGAGCGCGCGGGCTCACGCTGGCCCCAAGCCGACGGCGACGAGCCGCCGGGCTGGCAGCTCGTCGCCGTGTTCCCCGCGGAAGCGCCGCAGGTCTTCGTGTACTCGCGCTAGCGCGCGCGCGACTTGCTCGTCAGCTTGCGCGAAGCCTTGATGATCGCGTCGGCGCCCTTGGGGTCGGCTTTCGCCTCGAGCAACGCCTGCAGCATCAGCGGCGCGACGATCGTCGCGTCCGACTCGATCACGAACATCGGCGTGTCCTCGGTGAGCTTGTCCCACGTGATCTTCTCGTTCGGCGTCGCGCCCGAGTACGAGCCGTAGGACGTGGTCGAGTCCGAGATCTGGCAGAAGTAGGCCCAGGGCTTCACGGGCTGCTGCAGGTCGTACTTGATCGACGGCACGACGCAGATCGGGAAATCGCCGGCGATGCCGCCGCCGATCTGGAAGAAACCGACGCCCTTGCCCTTGGAAAGCACCGCGTACTGGTCGTAGAGCGCGGCCATGTACTCGATGCCCGACTTGACGATGCGCGCGTCGCATTCGCCGGTCTTCACGTGCGAAGCGAAGATGTTGCCGAACGTCGAATCCTCGTGGCCCGGCACGACGATCGGCAGGTTCGCTTCGGCCGCCGCGAGCAGCCAGCACTCCTCGGGGTTGCCCTCGAAGAGCTTCTTCGGGAGGCGCAGCACGAGCTCGTAGAAGTACTCGTGCCAGAAGCGGCGCTCGCCCTTCTTCGTCGCCTCGAGCCACATCGGCACGAGGAACTTCTCGACCGCGCGGAAGGCCTCGTCCTCGGGGATGCTCGTGTCGGTCACACGGCGCATGCGGTCCTCGAGGATCTTCGTGTCGTCGCGCTTGGTGAAGTAGCGGTACTCGGGGAAATCCTTGTAGCCGTGGTGCGCCACGAGCCGGAACAGGCTCTCCTCGAGGTTCGCGCCAGTGACCGAGAGCCCGTGGATCAGGCCCTTGCGGATCGCGGGCGCGAGGCTGATGCCGAGCTGCGCGGAGCTCATCGCGCCCGCGACGGCCCAGAACATCTTCCCGCCGCCGCGCACGTGATCCCAATACGCGTACAGCGCGTCGCGCGTCGCGCGAGCGTTGAAGTTGCGGTAGTTGCGGGCGACGAAGTCGAGGGTCGGCAGCGTTTGGTTCGACATGGGGCGGAAGACTCTAGCGTGGCCTCGCTCCGCCGTCAGCCCGGGCGCTCCGAGCGCGCCCGCGTGGCCGCTCATTCGAGCGTGTTGACGGTCGAGAACAGCGCGAACAGAAACCAGGACGTGGCCGCGAAGGCAAGGAACGCGTGGCTCGCGACACGCGCTGGACGGGACGTCGAGGAGCGCAGGAAACGGCTCGTCGCGAGCGCCGCGGCGAGCAGGCCCGCGACGATGGCCGAGGGCACGGGAATCTGGTTCGCCATCGTGCAGTCGTGGTGCCCGTACACGTTGCCAGCCCACGGGCCGAGCAGCGGCGCGAGCAGCGACCCGACCTCGGGGTGCATCAGCAGGCAGAGGATCGCCGCGAGCCCGTACGGGATCGCGATGCACAGGAGTGTCGCGCGCGGCATGCGCAAGATCGACGGCAGCTTCTCGTTCGAGGAAACGGCGTTCATGTTCCGACCTCCTTGCGCGCGGCGCGCACGGCCTCGAGCCAGCCTAGCCCGAAGCGCGTGTCCGGCTCCAACGTGTGGCCTTCCGACCATTCGTTGAGGCTCGCGAGGAACGTGAGCGCATCGGCGCCCGAGTTTGCGCTCGCCCAGCGCAGCGCACGCACGAGCGCCTCGCGGAAGAGCTCCGGCGACTCGCCCGTCACCACCGGCCACCACGGGTACTTCGTCGGGCGCGCGTCGCCGAAGTCCGCGCCTCGCGCGGAGGCGTCCCAGCCCGGCGAGACCGAGGGCATGTACGGCAAGGCACACTCGCGCGCGAGCTCGGGCCACGTCTCGGCGCACAGGCGCGCGCGTTCCGCATAGTCCTGCAGGAACGGTCCGTTCCAGTCGGGGAGCAACACGTAGTTCGTGACGCTGTCGAAACCGACGTGAGGCAGATGTGGACGCACGTCGCGGCCCGGTTCGATCGCCGCAAGGTGCAATTCGCCGAGGCCGCGGGCGCGCAGGTGCTCGCGCGCCTTGACGATCGCCTCCGTCGCCGCCTCGAGCCCGAGCTCGCGCAGGAAAAAGCTGGTGTCGAAGATCGAGAAGTACAGCCGTCCCTGCACTCGCACGTAATTCGGTCGCACGAAATAGCGCTCGCCCAGATAAGCGAGGAATTGCACGAAGTCCTCGACATCGCTCGGCACCTGTCGCTCAGGATCGATCACGGGCAGGTCGGCGCGACGCACGGGGAGCACGCGCCGCGGCATGCGGTTGGCCCACATCAGCGCGAATGGCGCACTCGCACCTTCGCTCGAGCCAAGAAACCCGAGATCGAGCGCGTCCTGGAACACGCGCTTGCCGCGGCACCAGAAGAAGCCGTACACGAAGGCGTCGATTCCGTGGGCGCGCGCGGCGGCGATGCGGCGGCCGACCTCGTGCGGATCGCGGTCGTCGTAACGTCCCCACAGTGGCAAGCGAGGCTGCGCGTGGCCCTCGAAGCGCGGACGGCACTGCTCCACGAGCTCCCACTCGGTGAAGCCCGGGTGGAAGCTCGCGTCGCGTTCCGGCGTGGCGTGCCAACCGGAGTAGACGTAGGCGGCGAGGCGCATCGGAGGAGGCCGGCACCGAGGGTAACGGGGTGCGCGCGGGCGCCGCGCTCCCAAAAACTGCCGCGAACGGTAGACTCTCCCGCTCGGATGGCCCAAGAAGGGCGCCCGAGACCCCTCCAAGCAGGAACTAGAGCGATGTACGACCCCGAAATGGTTCAGCCGATGCGTGACGAGGTGACCCGCCTGGGCGTGAAGGAGCTCCGCACGCCCGCGGACGTCGACACCGCCGTCAAGCAGCCCGGCACCACTCTGATCTTCGTCAACTCCGTCTGCGGCTGCGCGGCCGGTGGTGCGCGCCCGGGCCTGCGTTTGGCGCTCCAGCTCGCCCAGAAGAAGCCGACGAACCTCTACACCGTGTTCGCCGGCATGGAAGGCGACGCGACGCAGAAAGCGCGCTCTTACTGGGCGCCCTACCGCCCCAGCTCGCCGCAGATCGCGCTGATGAAGGACGGCAAGCTCGTCACGATGCTTCAGCGCCACGACATCGAGGGCCAGGACCCGGCCAACATCGCCAAGGTCCTGAACGCCGCCTTCGAGCAGCACTGCTAGGTCGGTCCGTGGACGCCGAGGCGCGGCTCGAGCTGGCCGAGCGATTCCTGCAGGAGGCCGTGTACCAGTCGCGCGCCAAGCAGGCGGCTGGCACGGCCCTCCATCAGGCCGCCCTCGACGTCCAGCGCCAGTGCGGCCTCGGCGACGGCCCGGCGGTCGTGCTCGACCTCTCGCCCGCCGCTCGCGAGCTCGTCCCCCAACTCTTCCCCGCCGCCCAATTCCCCACCGGCCCCGGCCCCCACGTCGCGCCCCTCCTGCGCCGCTGGATCGAACGCCAGGACGTGCTCGACCGCGAGCGCAACCACTTCCTCAAGGCCTTCCGCCAGCGCCACGGCTTCGACCGCTCGAAGTACACCCCCACACTCCTCGCCGAATTCGAGCAAGGCCTCGACCGCATCAACGCGCAAGCCACCGCCGAACGCCGCGCGGCGGCGGCGGAGCTCTTGGCCTGAATCCGGCCCCGATTCCGCTCCACCGTGTAGGTTCGCGCCGCGAGGGCTGCTATCGACGGTCGACATGAAGTCCGATTCGCGTGGGATAAGGAGGCGGACTGGCCTCTTGGGCGCGCTGGCCCTTTCAACACTTTGGGCGTGTGTTTCCAATCCGGTCGCGAAGCGCGAGTCCGAACCCGCCGCGACCAGCTCCATTGCCGCAACTGTCGATTTCCCGTTCCTGCTGAGAGCCGCCGGTTGTGCATATTCGGGGTGGTACGAGCAGTTGTTGTCCGAAAAGGCAGTCCTGCGTTGCCCGGAGGGCTTTTCCGCGGTCGAGATCGCTGCCGTGGCGAACCGCACCTGGGTCATCGAAGCGCTCCACGCCTTCAACCCGGAGGCCTCGGCCGCCCGCGCCGACGGTTTCGGACCGTTCCATCTCGCCGCCTTGCACGGCTCCCTCGATGCACTGGAAGCGCTTGCGCGGCTTCGACCCGACGAGCTCGATCGCCCCTGCGCCACCGGACGCACGCCCCTGCATTTTGCGGCCCTTTCGGGGCGCGAACGCGTGTTCGCGCGGCTGGTCGAGCTCGGCGCCGACCCCAACCGGCCAGACGCCGCTGGCGTGAGCCCGGAGGAATACCTGCTGCGCGACGGACTCGCGATGCCACTGGATCCCTCGCGTGTCTCGCCCACCGCGCTCGACGTCGATTCCGCTCGCCGACTGCGCGAATGGGACGGCTCGCCGCCACGCTTCGCCTTGTTGCGAGTCACGTGGTACACCCGTCCCGCGGACCTGAAGTGGGCGATCTGGGACGATGGCACCGTGCTGATCGACCTCACAACCGATTCCCGCCAGCCCGACCTGCTCGTGACGCGAGCGAATCCGCGAGAATTCGAGCTGATGGCCGCGGATCTCGACTCGATGGGACTGCCGTCGATTCTCGGCAAGTTCCAAACAGGACTGCACGGTGACGCGCTTCGGCTCGACATCCGTTCGGGCCCGTCGCTATCGAGCTCCACGATGTCGCAGGCCGGCGAACCGCGATGGCTCCCCGAGTGTGCCGGTCCCGAATTCACTTGGTTCCGCTCGGTGTGGACCGGGAGCCTCCGACTGCTCGGCCCGCTCGCAGGTTCGCAGATCCATCGGCTCCCCCACGATCCCCAGCACGTTTCGTTCCGCGGCTACCACCCCAACAATCCCTCCGAAACCCCGTGGATGAGCGCGCCGTGAGCTCTGGTTGCGGACCCGCGTGGAGCGACGGCGCACGCTCGCCAAGTCCTTGACGGAACCGGGTACCCTTGGCGTCGTCGAGTCGCTTGAACAGCCACGAGTTGCGCTGGCTCGAGCGACAGGTCGAAGGGCATCGGGAGCGTTTCTTGGAGGCATGGCGTGAGTACTTCGGGGCCTAGTGGGGATCCGCGCGCGGTGAAGGTCGCGCTGGATGAGGAACAACTCTGGGTGGAGCTCGCGGATGGGCGGAAGCTGGGGGTGCCGCTGGTGTGGTTCCCGAAGTTGCTGAAGGCGACGGTGGAGCAGCGGAAGGACTGGCGCCTGATCGGGGAAGGCCAAGGAATCCACTGGCCGGGACTCGATGAGGACCTGAGCGTGGCGGGACTGTTGAAGGGGACAGCGGCGCCGGGGAGTGCGAAGCGCGCGGTCTGATGGCGAAAGGCGCAGGCCACGCTCGCTGGTCGAAACGCGGACGACCCGCGACGAGCCCAGGAGGGCGCGGCGCGGGTCGCAAAGAGAAGCGCGCGAGCAACGCGCGAGGGCTCAGGGCAGGATCGGAATGCTCACGCCGTTGGTGAGGCCGAAGTTGTTGGGCGCGGAGAAGCCGGAGTCGCGGTGCCAGTACTGGGCGTAGAGGGTCGTGCCGGGGACGAAGCCCTCGGCGGCCATTTGCGCGTGGCTGAAGACGTAGCTGAAGACGCCGTCGCAGGGCAGCGAGCCGCCGACGTTTTCGGTCGAGATCTGGACGGGCGTGCGGCGGATCGGGCCGCCGACACACAGCTGGCTCCCGAAGTAGGGCGTCGCCGCAGACGTGTGCGACCAGATCATCAGGCCGGCTACATGCGGAATCACGTTGACGCCGACGATCTGCAGCTGGCCGACCGTGGCGCTCGCGCAGCCGCCGATGCCGATGAAGGGCGTGCAGCCGGCGGAGTTGACCTTGGCCGTGCAGTAGTTGCTCGGGAACTCGGCGTTGCCGAGCGCGGTGCGCGCGCGGCCGGCATTGGTGCCGTAGAGGTTGTAGGCCGCCGAGCCGAAGATCACGTCGTGGAAGCCGTCGCCGTTGACGTCGCCAAGGTCGGCGACGCTGTCGCCGAAGCCCTCGCCGTCGTAGTACCCCGAGGCGGTCGTGAGCAGCGCACCGGTCGCACCGCTGTAGACGTGCGCGAGGCCGACGTTGGTCCAGCCGTTGTACTCCGCGAACGGATTGCCGACGAGCAGGTCACCGCGACCGTCGCCGTCGAAGTCCTGCATCGCCGCCATCACCCAGCCGAAGCTGTCGTTCGTGGCGCCGGTGAGCGTGAGCAACACCGCTCCGGTCGTGCCGGAGAACATGCGAATGCGGCCCGAGCCGGAGACGCCGCCGATGCTCGCAAAGGGCTCGCCCACGGCGACTTCGGGAATTCCATCGCCATTGGTGTCAGGGACCGACGCGACCGCGTGGCCGAGCCAACCCGCGACCGTCGAGCCGCTGTAGGTGGTGAGCGTCGCGCTGCCCGACGGTGCGCCGGAAATGCGATACGCGCGACCCGAGTCGAAGATGGAGGCCGCGTCGGCCTGGGGCGCACCGACGATCAGGTCGCCACGACCGTCGGCGTTGCTGTCGCGCGCACCGTCGATCGAATAGCCAAAACGGTCGCCCGTCGCGGCGCCGGAATGAAGCCGGTGCAAGCTGCGAGTGGCACCTGAGTAGATGCGCACGGTGCCATTGAGCGTGAGCCCGCCCGTCCCCTCACGCGGCGCGCCCACGGCGAAATCGCGCACACCGTCGAAATTGACATCGGGCACGGCGGTGACCGACCAGCCGAATTGGCAATCGGCGCTGTTGCCGTAGAGCTTCTCGATCGGCACTCCGGTGGCACCGGAATAGATGTAGGCGGCGCCGCGGTCGACCCCGAGGAATGCGTCGTGGAGCGGAGCGCCGACGAGCAGATCCGCGACGCCGTCGCCGTCGACGTCGCCCAGCGACTCGATGGCGTGACCGAAGCGGTCGCCAGTGAGCTCGCCCTTGAGCTCGCGGATCAAGCTCGCGTTCTGGCCCGAGTAGATGCGGACCACGCCCGAATCGGGCTGAAAGCCGGCCGCACGCTCGGCGCCGATCGCGATGTCGCCGAACCCGTCGCCGTTGACGTCGCCCGCGGCGGCGACCGCGCTGCCGAGCTGTTCGCCGGCGGTCAGCGAGAAGAAGTCGTACAGCGGCGCCTGCGCCAGGGCGCTCGCGCTCAAGCCAAGGACACTCCCGATCACGGCAACGGCACGCTTCATCTCTCTCCTCCTTCGATGGCGACGGCCGCACGCTCCCGAAAGTGAGAGTCGCCGCCGCCGACCTCGGAACGATCCGCGGTTCGGGCGCGCCGTTACACGGCTCCCGACTTTCGGGAGCGAACCTCCAGACCGGCTCCCGCAGCGCCATCGACGGGCGTTGTTAGACTGCCGCTCCCTGCGGAAGTGGCGAAATTGGCAGACGCGCGAGACTTAGGATCTCGTGCCGCAAGGCGTACGGGTTCAAGTCCCGTCTTCCGCACCAGCTCTGCGCGCTCGGCGAGCGACGAAGGGTGGAATGGGGCTTCCCGGGCCCGTGGAGCGCGGTGGCGGGGCGTGGGGTAGCCGGATCGGGCGGGGTGTGCGAGACTCCGCGGTTCGATGATGAACGATGAAGTGTCGGAGGGCGCGACGGAAGAGCGCGCGGGGCAAGCACGGATGGGCGACGAACGGGGTGAAGGGATGGGTGACGGAATGGAAGCGGAACAGGGCGTGGAAGCGGTGAAGCCGAGCGGAGCCGCGGAGTTTGCGGCGCTGGGGCTGGGCGAGGAGCTCTGCAAGGCGCTGGCGGACCTGGGGTACGAGGAGCCGACGCCGATCCAGCGCGAGGCGATCCCGCACGTGATCGCGGGGCGCGACGTGCTCGGGCAGGCGGCGACGGGCACCGGCAAGACGGCGGCGTTCGCGCTGCCGATCCT
>JABWBL010000265.1 GCA_013360535.1 Planctomycetaceae bacterium | reverse complement strand
CGCCTCGTCCGCCGGACGCTCCGCTCCGCCGCCGTCGCGACCCGACGACAGGTAGAACCACAGGGCGACCGCGAGGGCGAGGGCGAACGCGGCCGCGAGCAGCGCGGCCGGACGGCGCATGATCAGTGGTGCGCGGCGTGGCCGTGGTCGTCGTGACCGTGGCCGCCGTGCCCGTGCGCGTCACCCTTCTCCTCGCCGATCAGCTGGGAGTAGAGGAACACGCCGAAGGCGAGACCCGTGAGAGCGACGGAGCCGACACCGACCGCGAGGACGGCCCAAGGGCCCCAGGCGGCGAGGAACGAGTGAACGCTGTGCATGTCCATGGGTAGGGCGGAGAGGATCGCCTCCCGCGGGCGGTCTTGTCCAGTCCGGCGGCGGAAGCGCGTGCCCGGGGCCACGCTCCGCGCTCGTTTCAGAGCTTGCGCAGCCAGATGTTGCGGTAGCGGACCGGGTTGCCGTGGTCCTGCAGCTCGATCGGTCCGGTCGAGGGGTGCGCCGGGCTGTAACTGGGCAGCGAACGGTGCGCCGAGGGCCCGAGGTACTCCTGCGCGTCCTGCACGAGCACGCCGTTGTGGAACACGGTCACGCGCGCGGGCTGGAGGAGCTTGTCGCCCTCGAAGCGCGGGGCGCGGAACACGATGTCGTAGCTCTGCCACTGGCCCGGGCCGCGGCTCGCGTTCACCAGCGGCGGGAACTGGCCGTACATGGCGCCCGCCTGACCGTCGGCGTACGTGCGGTTCTCGAAGGAATCGAGCACCTGGATCTCGTAGCGCCCGAGGAAGAACACGCCCGAGTTGCCGCGGCCCTGCGAGCTCGACTCGACCTGCGCGGGCGTCGCCCACTCGATGTGCAGCTGGCAATCGCCGAAGGCCTCGCGCGTGCGGATGCTGCCGGTGCCGTTGACCTCGGCGAAGCCCTCTTTCACGAGCCACTTCGCGTCGCCGTCGCCGCTCGCCCACAGCGACAGGTCCTTGCCGTCGAAGAGCACGACCGCATCACTCGGCGGCGCACCGTTCTCGCCCGGCGTCACCGCGGGCGGCACGGGGCGATCGATGTCGTGGACGCGCCATTTCTGGCCGGGCAACACGGGCGTGTCGGAGTACCCGACGGGCGGCTGGTCGTGCTGGCCGGGAGCGGCGTACATCGAACGGTGCAGGGCGGTGGCGAGCGGGAAGGCGGCGAGAAGCAGGCCGAAGCCGATGGCAGCGGGCGCAACTTTCATGGCGCGATGTTAGGACCGGATCGGTCGCTTGCGAACCCCGGACATCAACTTCGTGGTTTTCCTTGGGCTCCAACCGATGAAGCGCGGCTTCCCATCCGCGAGACGGCGCGCCATCACCGCCATGGCCTGAGCGCTCTGGTCGACGAGCACGCACTCGCGCCCGGCCTTGAGCGCCGCGTGACCAAAACTGCCGGAGCCCGCGAAGAAGTCGAGCAGGCGATCGCCGGGCGACGAATGCACGCGCACGATGCGCTCGAGGATCGCGAGCGGTTTCTGCGTCGGATAGCCGGTCTTTTCCGCGCCGGTCGGGCTCACGATCGTGTTCCACCACACGTCCGTCGGCGTCTTGCCGCGCGCCGCCTTTTCCGGGCCGACGAGCTTGGGCGCGAGGTACGGGATGCGGTCGATCGCGTCGTAGTGGAACGTGTAGCGCTCGGGGTCGTTGGAGTACCACAGGATCGTGTCGTGCTTGGGCGCCCAGCGGCGCTTCGTGCGCGCGCCGTAGTCGTAGGCCCACACGATCTCGTTCTGGAAGCACTCGCGGCCGAACAGGCCATCGAGGAGCACCTTGACGTAATGCACTTCGCGCGCATCGAGGTGCACGAACAAGCTGCCGGTGGGAGTGAGCAGGCGCCGCGCCTCTTCCAGCCGCGGTGCGAGGAACGCGAGGTAGTCGTCGAAGCTGTCGCGGAAGGCGCGCACACGCAGCTCGACGGTGCGGTAGCGCTCGCCGCGAAACCCGGTGCGGTCGCCGGCCTCGTCGCGCACGGTCGAGAGCGCGCGCCGGCGCTGGCTGCGGCCGGTGTTGAAGGGCGGGTCGATGTAGATGAGGTCGAAGCTCGCCGCCGGAAACCCGCGCAGCACGGCGAGGTTGTCGCCCTTGTGGATCTCGAGCTTGGGGCGCGGCGGCGGCTTCAAGGGCGCGGGATGCTACCCCACTTGCGGTTCCCCGGTGCCGCGGCGAGCATTGCACGCTCCTGTCGTTGCCCGATTCGACGGCCACCTACCCCCAAGATTGCCCATGCAGCTTCGTACCCTCGGCGCCCTGCTCGTCCTCGCGCCGCTCGCCGCCGCGCAGTCCTACCAGTTCTCGCTCGACGGCCTGTCGACGACCTCGATCGTCGCGGACCTCTCGCTGCCGCTGCCGGGCAACGCGATCGGCGACTACGACGCCACGACGAACCCGACGGGCACCCGCACCTGCACGACGCTCTTCGGCACCTGCAACAACACGGCGATTCCGCTGTCCGCGACCGCGCTCACCGAGTTCAACATCTCGGGCACGCCGGCCGGCGGCTTCCGCGGCACGCTCGACTCGAAGGCGGGCGTGCTGCTCGTGGGCGACCTGTCCGTGTCGGTCATCGGCCGTCAGGGTGCGAGCGCCGACCTCACGCTCGAGGTGCTGTACTCGACCTTCCGCACGCAGCAGCCCAACTCGATCTTTCCCGGCGGCGTTCCGCTGCCGCTTCCGCTCGGACAGGGCACGATCGACGACGTGCTGCTCGTGCAGACCGGCCCGGCGGTGCCCGTCGTGCTCACGCCTTCCGGCGTCGCCGGCGTCTTCACCGTCGCAGGCCTCGTGCCCGCGGAGCTCTCGTTCCAGCTCGACCTCCTCGGTCAGGTCTCCGCCGTCGGCCCGCTGCCCTTCGCGCTGCCGCTCGCAGGTACGCTCGACCTCACGGGAGCGAATCCGCGCTTCACGCTCTCGGTCGACCAGTCGGCCCAGCAGACCGTGCCGAACCCCGCGCCCGGTCAGGTGATCGAGGATCTGGCCTTCCCGTTGCCGACCGTGCTGCCCCCCGGCGGCACCGCCAACCTGCTGCTCGACCTGACGCCCGGCGACCTCGGCATCTCGAACACCACCGACCTCGACTGGCTGCTCTTCGGCGCGCCGATCTGCGAGACGGCGAGCTACTGCACCGCGACCCCCAACACGTTCTCGAGCGGCGCCGCCTGCGCGGCGACCGGCTCGACCTCGCTCACCTTCAACACCTTCACGCTCTCCGCGCAAGGCGTCCCGCCCGGCCACGCCGGCCGTTTCTACATGAGCCGCAACCAGGCCTCGCTGCCCTTCGGCGACGGCACCCTCTGCCTCGGCACGCCCATCCGCCGCCTGCCCGTCGTCCACGCCGACGCCTCGGGCCTCGCCCAGTACACCGTCGACTTCAACGACCCCGCCCAACCGACCGCGCTGATCGCCCCCGGCGACACCTGGAACTTCCAGCTCGTCTTCCGCGACCCCATTGGCGGCCCACTGACCTTCAACACCAGCAACGCCCTCTCGGCGAGCTTCTGCCCCTGATCCGCCGGGCCTGACCGAGGCTCCGGAAAACCACCGCGCCCCGCGCGATCCGGTGAGGATCGCGCGGGGCGCGGTGCTTGAAGCGGGCTCGGCCTAGAAGTTGTTCCAGAGGTACTGGTTGGTGACCTCGTGGTGGAACTGGACCTCGGCGGCCTTGACGCGTGTGCCCAGCGCCTTGGGGCAGCGCTCGGCCTGCGCGAGCTTGAGCTCGGCGAACTTCTCGTGCACGCCGGCGCCGAAGGTGGTCTTCATCCACTCGCTCGACTTGTAGAGGCGGATGGCGTCGAAGATGTTGTCGGGCAGGAAGCGCGTGCGCGTGCGCTTGGCCTCGTCCTTGGTGTCGCTCTCGGGGCCCTCGAAGCCGGTGCGGAAGAGCGCATACAGCGTCATGTAGATGTTGGTGTCCGGGCCGACCGAGCGGACCTCGATGCGGGCGCTCTTCTCGTTGCCGATCGGGATGCGGATCATCGAGCCGCGGTCGACGGGCGAGACCTTGATCTGGTTGGGAGCCTCGAAGTGCGGGTCGAGGCGGCGGTAGGCGTTGACCGAGGGGTTGAGCACGAGGCACAGGTCGGAGCCGGAGTTGAGGATCCGGTCGATGAACTGCCAGGCGAGCTTCGAGACGCCGTCCTGCCCCTTCTTGTCGTGGAACAGGTTGGTCTTGCCCTTGCCGACCGAGATGTTCGTGTGCGCGCCCGAGCCGTTGATGCCGACGACGGGCTTGGGCAGGAACGACGCGGTCATGTCCATGGTCGCGGCGATCTGGCGGCAGAGCAGCTTGTAGAGCTGGAACTGGTCGGCGGCGATCAGCGCCTCCGAGTAGGAGAAGTTCATCTCGAACTGGCTGGGCGCGACCTCGGGGTGGTCCTTCTCGTTGGTGAAGCCCATCGCGCGCTGCGCCTCGGCGGCGGCGTCGATGAACTGGCGCAGCGGGTCGGACGGCAGCGAGTGGTAGTAGCCACCGGTCGAGACGTAGTCGAAGCGGCCCGTCTCGTGGAAGTGGCGCTCGGCGTCGCGGCCCTTGAACAGGAAGCCCTCGATCTCGTTGGCGGCGTAGCAGATCGAGCCATCCTTCTCGAAGCGCTCGGCGAGGTAGCTCTTCAGGCAGCTGCGCAGGTCGCCCTCGTACAGGCGGCCGTCGCGCGCGTGGACCTCGCCGAACACGAGCACCTTGCCCGGCCCGAAGACGTCCGCCGGCAGCCAGTAGAAGGCCGACCAGTCGATGCCCAGGCGCAGGTCGCTCTCGGCCTGCACGGAAAAGCCGCGGATCGAACTGCCGTCGAAGGTCAGGTTGTCGTAGCTCTTGAGCAGGAACTTCTTGTCGTAGTCGAGCATGTGCAGCCGGCCCTCGAGGTCGGTGAAGCACACGGTGACGGCCTTGATGCGCTTCTCGCTCTCGAGGTACTTGATGCGCTCCTTGCGGATCCGCTCGGGGTCGATCCGGTCGAGACGCTGCTGCTTCGCCTCGAGGTTCATCGCCTCCATCTGGTCGTAGGGGATCTCGAGGAACGAACGCAGGGCGGGGTTCGTGGTCATGGGGCGCGGGGCGCGCCGGGGGCGCGCGGCAAGGAGCTCGGTCCACAGGCTGGCCCGGGACACGCGCCCGGAGCCGGAAGCCTTGGTCGACGGCCGAGAAGGATAACTTGAGCGAGATTTAGGTCAAGAACCTTCTCGCCAAGCCTAAATCCGGGCTCGGCAAGGCTTTCAGGCCGGCCTCGCGGATCAGCGCCCGCGGACCAGCTCGAGCTCGCTGAAGCCGACCGGCTCGCCTTGGCCGCGGCCCTCGCTCTCGACGATGCGCACCTCGACCTCGCGCACGTTGAGGATCTGCCCGAAGGAGAGCCGCGCCTTCGCCGTCACGTCGTCGGGCATGTCGACCGCGAACTGCTCGGTCTTGTTGACCACCACCGCGACCTTGCGCGGGCGCGGCGTGCCCATGTGCGACAGGCGCGCGAGGCCGTGCGAGAGCAGGA
>JABWBL010000264.1 GCA_013360535.1 Planctomycetaceae bacterium | reverse complement strand
TCGCCACTTCCGCGCAGCGCGAGCGGTTCTCGAACGCGATGCCGCTGCGGCCCATGCGCGGGTCGAGGTCGATGAAGACACCGAGGTTCGCCGCGGCGAGCTCGCGCGCGTGCGCCGGGTCCTCGCTCAGCAGCGAGAGCCTGTGGCGCGGAAAGCGGCGAGCGAGCTCGACGATCGCGGCGAGGTTCGCCCCGCGGTGCGAGTACGCGACGAGCAGGTCGAGCGCGACCGCGTTCGTATCCGCAACCTCGAGCAGCACGCGCGCCTCGCGCACGGTCGCACTCTTGAAGCGTCGCAAGCCTGCGGCGATCAGGAGCTCGAGCACCTGCGGGACCTTGGCCGTCTTCACGTGTGGGCGCCAGCGCTCGAGTCCACCGTGCGGCGCCAGCAGCTCCGCCATGCGTGCGAGGTTCGAGCGCACGCGGTCGAGGCGCACGACGAGCAACGGCGTCGGCAGCGAGTCGAGCGTGCGCAGGTGCGGCATGGTCAGCCTCGGGTCGGCGGCTGCGACTTGGGCTCGAACGCCGCGCAGTCCTCGCCCGTCGTCGCACGGATCTCGAGCGAAGGCAGGCGCTTGGAGAGCAGCTGGAAGGCGCGGCAGCCGTGCGGGTGCTGCGGCTGGTGCGTGATCCAGTAGTGGATGCAGCGCTGGCAGTGGGGCGGCGGAGCCGTTGGGCGGTCGGGCACGATGGCCGCTAGCATGGCGAGCGCCACGCGCCTCTTGAAGGGCCGCGGCGAAAGAGGAAACCATGCGCACGGCCTTGGTCGCGGGAGGTGTCGGGTTGCTCGGGCTCGCGTGGGCGACGCGGGCGGAGCCATCGGCGATGCGCACCGCCGCGGCGACGTTCCTCGCGACACTCGAGGAAAACGAGCTCGAAGCCGCGCGTTTTCCGCTGCACGCGGCCGAACGGCGCGAGTGGAGCTACCTGCCGGGCGAGCGCAAGGGCATCGCGTTGCGCGAGCTCGATGCGGACGAGCGCAAGGCGCTGCGCGGGCTCCTGCGGACGACGCTGAGCGCGGCGGGCGAGCGTCGGCTCGACGAGATCGTCGCGCTCGAGCACCTGCTGCGCGAGCGCGAGTCGACGCCCGACAAGGTCGCGACGTGGCGCGATGCGGGCGCCTATTCGGTGGCCGTGTTCGGCGATGTCGGCGGTGTCGATCCGTGGAGCTGGCGGCTCGAGGGCCACCACGTCGTGCTGCACTTCACCGAGCTCGGGAACGCGCTCGCGATCACACCGCACTTCCTCGGCTCGAATCCCGCGCGTTCCGAACGCGATGGCAAGGTCGTGGAGCCGCTCGCCGAAGAGCAGGCGCTCGCGCGCAAGCTCGTGCAGTCGCTCACGGGCAGCCTGCGTGACCGAGCGGTGCTCGACCAACCGGTGCCGCAGGATGTGCTGCTGACTCCGGGGAAGATCGAGCGCTTCGACGACGACGAGGGCATCAGCCTCGCGGAGCTCGACGAAGCGCAGGCCAAGCTCGCCGACGCGCTCATCGAGAGCTACGTCGGTCGCTTCGATGGACCGGCCTTCGAGTGGGCGCGCGAGCAGTTCTCCAACCGCGGCACCGTGCGTTTCCTGTGGCTCGGCTCGACGGAACCGGGAAAACCCCACTACTACCGGCTCCACTCCGCGGGACGCTCGATCGAGTACGTGAACATCCAGAACGACACGAACCACGTGCACACGCTGTGGCGCGAGTTCGGCGCCGACTTCGGTGACGAGGCGGTGCGCAACTTCGAGGGGCTGACGGAAAAGTGAGACCGTCGCGGCCGCCGCCGAAGACCTGCGCGACCTGCGGGCGCCCGTTCGAGTGGCGCAAGAAGTGGGAGCGCGACTGGGAGCGCGTGAAGCATTGCAGCGAGCGCTGCCGCCGCGCGACGCGTGCATCGGCGCGCGGAAAGTAGCTACTTCTTGGCCTCGAACGGGGCCTTGGCGAGGTCGAGTCGATGCTCGCCCATGCTGCGCGGCCCCCGGTCGACGCGTGTGGCCTTGAGCTCCGGACTGTAGAAGCCGAAGCCGAGACTCGAGCAGGTTTCGAGTTGCCGCGCCGTGACGATCACGGTCGCCAGCCGCAGCTTGCCGCGGACGGGATCGTCGAAGCTCGCGAGCGTGGCTCGCGGATGCCCGACGATCGCCCCGTCGGGGCCGCACAGGTGGAAGAAGGGTTCACGCGACGCGGTCGGCTCAGGTTTCCAGGCCACGTCGATCGTCAGCCGAGACTCGTCACGCCGGAGCGAGACTCCCAGCAACGTGCCTTCGGACTCGAAGGTCGCACCGTTCAGCTCGCCCGGGCACTCCGCGACGGCGCGTGAGACCGAATCTCGAAGTTCGGTGTCGCGGATCCGCTCCAGATTCCAGGTCGTCAGGACGAGCGACGCCGCGAGTGTGGCCAACCAACGCCAGGCGCGCGGGGCGGGGCTTGTCGCCGCAGTGCGCTTGCGACCGATCGACAGGATCCACTGGCGGCAGGGCGCCTCGACCAGCGAATGGAGCAGTCCGGCGGCGGCCAGCGAAAGCACGAGCGCCGAGAGTGCCGGTGTCTGCCAGGGCAGGTCGAGACTTGCGTACCGCTCCTGGATCGAGGTCAGCACGGGCCGGTGGATCAGATACAGCGCGAAGCTCGTCTCGCCTAGCCACACCAACAGCTGGGTGCTCAGAAGGCGCGAGAGCGCTCCGCGCGAACGCGCGAGGATCCACACCACCACGGCGAAAGCTGGCGCAAAGCCGGCTCCCGCTTGCAGGTAGACGGCCCAGGCCACGTGCTGTCCAAGGTTGACCACCGGATGCAAGCCGCCGGCGGGGCCGAGCAGGTACCAGGCGAGCGCGACCGACAGCACGGCGCAAAGCTCGAGGCTCAGATGAACCCAGATTCCCCTGCGGAACACACTCGCGCCCCAACCGGTGAGGAAGATCCGCGCCGCGGCGAGCCCGGTAGTGAACTCCAGCAGGCGCATCCACGGCAGGAAACGCAGCAGGTGGCGCAGCAGCTTGGATCGCTCGGCATCTCCGGTCATCCACGCTTCACCCAGGGCCACGATGGCCAGCGTCGAGGCGAGGATCGCGGCCAGCGCGGCGGCGAAGCGCCGGTTGGAGAGGCGGGCCAGCAACGGGAACGAGAGGTAGAAGAAGAGCTCGACCGAGATGCTCCAGGCCGGGCCGTTGAACGCGAGGGTCCACCCGGGGTCGGTGGACCAGGTTTGCAGAAGCGCGACGTGCGTCGCCAGCCTCCGCCAGCCTTCCGCGTCCGTCGGGAAGTTGTGGTGCGGCGCGAGCAAGATCGCAGCCAACAGGCAGGCGATGTGCAGCGGCCAGATGCGCGCCCAGCGCGCGAGCCAGAAGCGCGGGATGTCCCTGCGCTCGAGCTCAGCGCCGTAGACATACGTGAGGATGAACCCCGACAACACGAAGAAGAAGCTCACTGCGACGCCGCCGAGCATCTTCAGGCTCGGGTAGGGCAGGTCGAACACCTCGCGCGAGTGCTCGACGAAGACCGCGAAGGCGGCGACGAACCGCAGTCCCGTGAGGGCGGGGAGCGAGTCCGGGCGCGGTTTCAAGCGCACCCATGCTAGCGACGGCACCCGCGGCGCTCCTCCCGGACGCCGTTCGCCCTTGGAAAGCGCGGAGCCGCGTTCCATAGGCTTCGCTCCTTTCCGCCGTCCCCGTTCGAGCCCCCTCATGCACCACCCCGCGCTCTTCACGCCCGTCGCCCTCGGCGCGCTCCAGCTCCCCAACCGTTTCGTGATGGCGCCGCTCACGCGCTGCCGCGCCGATGCCGCGCACGTGCCGACCGACCTGATGGTCGAGTACTACTCGCAGCGCGCGAGCGCCGGCCTGATCGTCAGCGAGGCGACGATGGTGAGCGAAGGCAACTCGGCCTTCGGTGCGCGCGAGCCCGGCATCTACGACGCCGCGCAGGTCGCGGCGTGGAAGAAGGTCACCGACGCCGTGCACGCCAAGGGCGGCAAGATGGTGCTGCAACTGTGGCACGGCGGTCGCGCCTGCCACTCCGACCTGAGCGGCGGCCAGCAGCCCGTGGCGCCGAGCGCGCTCGCGATCTCGAACTCGACCACGCACACCTCCAAGGGCAAGGTGCCCTACGAAGTGCCGCGCGAGCTCTCCGATGCGGAAATCCCCGGCGTCGTCGCGGCTTTCGGCGCCGCAGCCCGCAACGCGCAGGCGGCCGGATTCGACGGAGTCGAGCTGCACGGCGCCAACGGCTACCTGCTCGACCAGTTCCTGCGCGACGGCTCGAACCGGCGCTCGGGCCGCTACGGCGGCAGCCTCGAGAATCGCGCGCGGCTCCTGCTCGAAGCGACCGACGCCGCGATCGCCGTGTTCGGCGCGGCGCGTGTCGGCGTCCGCCTCTCGCCGCTCAACAGCTACAACGACATGCGCGACAGCGATCCGGTGGCGCTCACGAGCCACGTCGCGGGCGAGCTCGACCGTCGCGGCATCGCCTACCTGCACCTGATGCGCGCGGACTTCCTCGGCCAGCAGAAGGGCGACGTCGTCACGCCGGCGCGCAAGGCCTTCCGCGGCGCGCTCGTCGGCAACATGGGGTACAAGCCCGCCGAGGCCGAGGCGGCCGTGAGCGCGGGCACGCTGGCGGCGGTGGCGTTCGGCCACCACTACGTCAGCAACCCCGATCTGGTCGAGCGCGTCGGCCGCGGCCTTGCGCTCGTCGAGCCCGACCCGCGCACCTTCTACACGCAGGACGCGAAGGGCTACACCGACTACCCGCGGGCCTGAGCGGGGCGCGAAACGCGGCCGTTTCGGCAAGAGTTTCCAATTGGCCCCGGGGCTGCGCACGCGGCGCACCCGGGTCAGGCTCGACCGCTCGCACGGACTCCGAAATCGGTCCTCGCGCGCCCGATGAGGGCCCGCATCCGGTCCCCGTCGGCCGGAGGGCATGTCCGTTTCCACCATGAAGCTCCGCCGTTTCAGCCGCTTGCGCCGGCTGGCGCTCGTGCTGCTCGTCGCCTCCGCCGGAGCTGCCTCGGCGCTGGTGATGTCGGCGCGCTGGCTGTGGCTCGGCGAGCTCGCGGCGAGCTTCCAGTGGCACCTCGGTCTCGGCCTCGTGCTGGTGGCGGGTGCGTGCGTCGTGCTGCGGGCGCGCAGGCTCGCGACGCTCGTCGCCGTCGCGTCGGGCTTCCTGCTGGCGCCGGAACTCGCGCTGTATGTCGGCGAACCGGCGGCTGCGAGCGGTTCTCCGGAGCTCGTGCTCGTCTCGGCGAACGTGCTGCAGCCCAACCGCCACCACCGCGAGATCGCCGACGCACTCCTCGCGAGCGAAGGCGACGTGATCGCGGTGGTCGAGCTCTCCAAGCCGATGCGCGCGGAGCTCGAGCGGCGCCTTGAGCGCTGGCCGCACCGCGTGTTCTCGCCGGCGGGCGAGTGGGGCGAGCAGACCTGGGGCATGGGCGTGTTCTCGCGCCTGCCGTTCCGCGAGGGCCAGCGCCTGTACCTGCCCGAGACCTACGCGCCGTCGCTCGACCTGAAGCTCGA
>JABWBL010000263.1 GCA_013360535.1 Planctomycetaceae bacterium | reverse complement strand
GTCGAGCTCGCGACGCCCGACAGCCTCGGCAGCGGCACGCTCGTGTCCCCCGACGGCTGGATCCTGACCAACGCTCACGTGGTCGGCGATGACCCCGAGGTCGAGATCGTGGTTGCGCTGCTCGTCGACCCCGCGCGGCCGGCGCAGGAGTGCCTGCGCGCGGCGGTCGTGCGCCTGGACTTCGAGCGTGACCTCGCGCTGCTCAAGATCGCGAGCGGCCTCTACGGCCAGCCGTTGCCCGCGGGTTTCGTGCTGCCCGCGCTCGAACTCGGGGATGCCGCGAGCCTCGAGCTCGGTGCCCCGTTGTGGCTCGTCGGGTATCCGACGACGGGCGGAACCGCGAGCCGCGTCACGCTGACAGCGACGCGTGGCATCGTCGCGGGCTTCGAGACGGCGGACTTCGGGCGGCTCGTGAAGACCGACGCGGAGATCACGCAGGGCAACTCCGGCGGGGCCGCGCTCGATGAGCAGGGCCGGCTGGTCGGGGTGCCGAGCGCGACGGTCGAGAACGGCTCGGGCCAGATCGGCTACGTGCACCCGATCGACGCGCTGCCGCGCGCGTGGCGCAAGCTGTTCGAGCGCTAAAGGGACTTCGCCAGCTCGGAGAGCTCGCTCGCGCCCTTGTCGTCGCCGAGGAGCTTCGCGAGCTCGATCGCACGCGCGATCACGGCCTTCGCGCGTTCCTTCGCGCCGGTGTCGACGAGGCAGCGCGCGAGCAGGCGCAGCTCGCCGTACTCGTCGCCCACGAGCCCGAGGTCGCGGTAGATCAGCGCGGCCTCGCCGAGCGGCTGGATCGCTTCCGCGGGCTTCTTGTCGCCCACGAACGCCGCACCGAGGGCCGAAAGACCCATCGCGTGGCCCCACCAATCGCCGAGCGGCGCCGCGTTGCCGATGCACTCGCGCGCCTTCTCCTGCGCCTTCTTCCAGTCGCCCGCCTTCATCGCCTGACGGGACTCGCCGTGGGTCTTCTGGCCCGCGCGGAACTGCGCCTTCTGCGCGTCGTTCTGGCTGACGAACGCGCTCGTGTAGTCGAGAAAGATCGGGTGGCCGAACGCTTCGCTCGCGAGCCTCGCGCCCCACAACGCGCGCGCCTGCATCGTCGCGATCGCGGCGCTGTCGGGCTTCGCTTTCGACTTCTCCCACGTCGCGAGCGCTCCCTCGAGGTCGGCGTCGATCGTGTAGAGCACCTCGTGGCGGTTGTCGAGCCAGAGCTTCTTGCAGCCCGCCTCGTCGTTCGCCGCGTGCAGCTCGACGAAGCGGTCCCGCACGCTCCTTTCTTGGCGCACGACGAGCGCGGGTGCGGCGGTATGCGTGGAAACCGTCGGGGAAACTAGCGCGAGCAGCGTGACGAACAGCATGGAGGGGTTCACGTGCGGTCGAGCACGTCGAAGTAGCGGTAGAGGGCGAGCGAGGAGAACGCGTCGACGATGGCGCCGGTGCGCAAGAGCGCCCGCACCTCGTCGCGAGTGAAGACCTTGACCACGATGCGTTCGCTGGGCTCGTGCTCGGTCGAGTGTTCGAGCCTGCAGCCGAGCGCGGCGAAGACGTTCGCGTAGTGGTCGCTGATGCCGTTGATCGCGTAGAAGCCCGGCAGTTGCACGATTTCGCGCGCGACGGCGCCCGTTTCCTCGCGCAGCTCGCGCTCGGCACTTTCGCGCAGGTCCTCGCCGGTCCACAGTCGGCCCGCCGGAACTTCCCAGTGCGTCTCGCCGTGCGGATAGCGGTACTGCCCGATCAGCACGAAGCGCCCGTCCTCGAGTACCGGCACGACGACCACCGCCGGCCCGATTTCGACCACGTGGTGCACACCCGCCGATCCGTCGGGAAAGATCACGTCGTCCGCGCGCAGGCTGACCCAGCGCGACTCGTAGATGCGGCGCGATTGCACGAGCCCGTAGGGCTCAAACGGCGCCGGATCGGGCGGCGGCGTGGCGTCGCTCGATCCGGCGGGGGAGTTCATCGGGGCGTGGGGGAGCGGCTAGTGCGCCGAGCTCGCGTCGGGCCACAGCTCGCGCCAGTCGCGGCGCGGGGCGCTGCGGCCGGCGAGGCGCTCGACGAGCTCGCGTGAGATGCGCAGGTCCTCGAGAGCGGTCTCCGAGAGCGCCTGCCCGCAGGCCTCGACGACGGAGTCCGCGTCGAGGTGGTGCAGCTCGAACACCTGATCGGGGCGGCCGCACTTGGAGAACTTGCGCACCGCGAGCGTCACCTGCTTCACGCCGACGATCGAGCCGATGTTGTCGACGAGGCCCGCCTCGCCGTCGCACATGGCGACGATCGGGACGCGCCGCGCCGCGAGGCCGACGACGTCGGACTCGTCGGAGAGCTCGCGCACGACCGCGTGCAGGTCGCCGTCGACGCCGAGGCCTTCCTTGAGGTGGCGGTAGCCGTCCTGGTGCCCGAGGATGCCGAGCAGCAGCTCGGGGCTCGAGATCACGATCACGTTGGCGAAGATGCCCTTCTCGAGCAGCTTCTTCGAGGCCTCGACGGCTTCGGTCGCAACCGAGCCCATCGCGAAGACGTGCACGACGTTGTCGCCGGGCTCGTAGCCCGCGTAGCCGCGCCAGTCGACGAGGTAGTAGGCGCCCGCGAGGCACTCCGCGCGCACGCGCGCGAGCAGCTCGTCATCGGGAAGCGTCGCCACGTGCCCCTCGTCGGTGCCGTCGCTCCAGTCCGAGCCCTTCGGCGCGAGCGCGCCGCTCCACGAGCCCGGCACCTTCGACTTCGCCTGCGCGCGCACGTTGTCGAGCAGCAGCTTTTGCGGGATCGCGCGCGTCACGGCGCGGATCAGCACGCCGCGGCGGCCTTCGTTGGTGTCCTCCATGTGGCGCTTGATCGCGTCCGAGAGGATCCAGTCGACCTCGAGCGCGAACACCGGCTCCCACGTGATCAGGTTGGGAATCTGGATGTCCGACTTCCACGAGTGCTGCGCACCCTCGGGCGCGAGCGTGACGCCGCTCGGCGTGCCCATGATCACGAACTCGGCACCCCAGTAGAGGTTGTAGTAGAGCTGGTCGAGCGCGCGCTTGATGAAGAAGTCGTAGACCGTCATCACCGGGAAGAACGGCAGGCCCGTGTAGTGGGCCATCTTCCCGAAGCTCGCCGCGGCGCTCATGCAGTTCGCCTCGGCGATCTCGAAGCGGATGTGGCGCGTCCAGACTTCCTCGTGGGTGACGAGCGAAGGGTGGCGCACCTCGCGCGCGGCCGTGTCGTCGACGTCCGCCTTGGGGCCGTAGATGCGCTGGTCCATCACCGGCGACACGTTGGTCGACGTGCCGACGTCCGGCGAGAGCGTGAGCACGAAGTCCGCGGCCGTCTTCCAGCGCTGCTCGTGCTGCGTCAGCTCCTTGGAGCCGGACATCTGCGGGCCGCCCTCGTCGGCGGTGCCGATGCGCACGAGCTTGCTCGCGAGCTGGCCCCACATCCACTGCGTGTGCGCGAGCGGGAAGAGCGACAGGTCGATCTGCAGTGACTCGGGAATCGTGCCGTCGCGCGCGATCTGCTCGCGCACCCAGGCCCGGTTCTTCTCGCGCAGCGCGTGGTGCGCGGCGATGCCGGCGCGGAAGTGGTCGCGGCGCGCCGCGAGCCAGCGGCCCTCGTCGCTCGACTCGTCGTACAGGCCGAACGGCGCCTCCCACGTGAGACCGGCGCGCTCGAGCAGCGCCTTGATCTCCTTGTCGTCGGGCAGCGCCGAGTGGTTCGACGGATCCGCCGAGCAGTTGAGGGCCCAGCCCTTGATCGTGTGCGCGAGGATCAGCGTCGGCTGCGTCGTCTGCTTCCGCGCCTCGGAGAGCGCCGCGATCATCTTGGCCATGTCGTGGCCGCCGACGTCGGCGAACGAGCACACGACTTCGGCGTCCGTCATGCGGTCGAGCAACACCTTGCAGGCCGGGACGGCCTCGAGCGCGCGCCGTCGGATCTGCACTGGATCGTGCGCGAGCAACAGCATCTGGAACTCGAAGTCCGTCAGGTGCTTCTCGAGGAATTCGCGCCACGCCGCGCCGCCTTCGCGCGCGAAGAAGCTCTCGCGGAACCAGCCGTGGCGCAGCTGCACCACGCGCCAGCCGTTCGCGACGGCCGTCTGCTCGATGCGATCGCAGTCGGCGCCGTGCAGGCCGCGCTGGTTGGGGATGCGCGTGCCGTCGAGGTTCTGGCGGTTGTAGTCGATGATCCACGTCACGTTGCCGAGCTGGCGCTCCGCGACGTCGGGCAGGCACTCGAGCAGCGAACCCTCGCGGAACTCGCTGTCGCCGATCAGCGACCAGAAATGCGCGCCCTCGGGCACGGTCCAGCCGTGGTCTTGCGCGTAGCGGTAGGCGAGCGCGAGGTACACGCTCACCACCGGCGGGATGCCGACCGAACCCGACGGCAGGAAGTGGAACGAGTCGGGGTCGGTGCGCGCGTGGTAGCTCTGGAACACCTCCGGGTGCTCCGCCGACTTGAAGGCGCGCAGCGTGTACATCGCGTGCGCGCTCGCCTCGGGCGTCATCCACTCGCCGTCCTGGCCGCGGAAGAGCTGCATCAGGTTGTGCAGCGAGTGGTCGACCGGCGACGCGTGCGGCTTGCAGCACACGTAGTCGGCGGGCTCGCGCACCGCGAGGTGCAACGCGGCGAGGATGTGGATCGAGCTCGCGCAGGACGCGGGGTGGCCGCCGACCTTGGGATCGCCCGGACGCTTGTCCTTGCGATGGTTGGCGTGCCAGATCATCGCCTGCGTCTGGGCGAAGGCGCGGCCGGCGATGCGTTCGAGCACGCGCACCTGGGCGGGGGAGAGCGCTCCGGCGCCGGGGCGCGTCGACAGGTCTTGGACTTGGCTCATCAGCTTGGAGGGCGTGGTGGCGGGACGCTCGTGGAGCGGGATCTGGGGCCTTGCCGGCTGGTCGCGGAGTTCGTGGCTCATGGTGAGGGGCGCGCGAAGGGTTGGCGCGGCCGCGGGGGGAGCTTCGTATTTCGTTGACTCTGGCGCGGTTTCGAAGTCCGCAGATCATAGGCTCCGTTGCGCGCGGGATCGACCGCGCGCAGGCCCTCCGGATCGGCCCCGCGGGGCTTCCCCGGGCCCTCAGGAGGCCTGGGGCGGGAGCCCGGCGAGCGCGCGGTACCGAGCGACCATCGTGTCGAGGCTGTAGCGCTCGGCCACGCGGGCGCGGTTGTGCCGCCCCAAGTCACGCCGCAGGTCGGCGGATTCGCACAGGCGCGCGAGCGCCGCCGCGAGCTTGGCGTCGGTGGAATCGTCCAGTTTCGCCACGAAGTCCCCCTGCGCCGCGGGAAGCATCGCACGCACGTCGCCGACGTCGGTGCCGAGCACCGGGAGGCCGCTCGCCATCGCCTCGAGCAGCGCGATCGGCATCTGCTCGGTGTCGGACACGATCCCGAACACGTCCATCGCGCGGTAGTGCTCGCGCGGATCGGAGTGGTACCCCACGAGGTGCACGCGGCCGGCGAGCGCGGGCGAGCGCGCGAGCTCTTCGATGCGCGCTCGTTCCGGGCCGTCGCCGAGCACGAGCGCGTGCACGTC
>JABWBL010000262.1 GCA_013360535.1 Planctomycetaceae bacterium | reverse complement strand
CGTGGCTCGCCGCGACCGCACCCGAGGCCTTGCGGTAGTACTCGAAGCCCGCGACCAGCACGCCCGCGAGGCCTTCGCCCGCGACGAGGCCCGAGGCGCACAGGATGCCGGCCGAAGCGCCGCTCTCCTTGCCCTTGCCGGCTTCGGGGCCGTCGACGATGCGGCGCACGATGCCACCGACGAACACCGACGCCATCGTCGAGAGCGGCAGGTAGATGCCGAGCGCGAACGGCAGCGCAGGCAGGCCCGCGAGGATACCGACGCCACCGAGCGCGACGCCCGAGAGCAGCAGGTCCCACGGCAGCGAGCCGCCGAGCACGGCCTCGACCACCGTCTTCATCAGGTTCGCCTGCGGCGCCGCGATCGTGCCGTCGGAGAAACCGTTGCTCGATTCGCCCAGCGCGATCACGACCAGCGCGATCACCCAGCACGCGACGCTCGCGGCGATCAGCTGGCCCGCCTGCTGCAGCGCGGGCGTGCCTTTCACGAGCCAGCCGGTCTTGAGGTCCTGACTGATGTCGCCCGCCTTCGAGGCCGCGACGCACACGACCGTGCCGACGGTGAGCACGGCGCCCATGCCGGCCGTGCCTGTCCAGCCGAGCGCGAGGAAGATCGCGGCGGTGCTCGCGATCGTGATCAGCGCCATCGCCGACACCGGGTTCGACGACACGCCGATCAAGCCGACGAGGCGCGACGAGACCGGCACGAACAGGAAGCCGAACAGCGCGACACCCAGCGCCGCGACCGTGCGGGCGCCAAGCCCCAGATCGCCGGCAAAGAGCCACGGAACCGTCGAGAGCACGATCACGAGCGTGACGAGCCCGACCACGATCACCCAGCTCGGCAGGTCGCGGTCCGTGCGCTCCCTGGCCTCGTTGGACGCGCCACCGCCGAAGCCGCGCACGACCGCCGCGAGCGACTGCACCATCGTCGGCGCCGTCTTGATGACGGTGAAGAGTCCGGCGCAAGTCACGGCGCCTGCGCCGACGAAGATCGTGAACTGGTCCTTGATCGCCTTGGGCGTCAGGCCCGCGCCGCCGGCGGCCATGTGAACCTTCGTGATCAGCGGATAGAGCACGAGCGAAGTGATCAGCGCGCCCGACACCATCACCGCCGAGGCCTTGAAGCCGACGATGTAGCCGACCGCGAGCAGCGCCGGCGCGACCTTGATCGCGAGCTGCGCGTTGGGCATCGCGGCGAGGCTCGTCGCCACATCTTCGGGCAGCAGGTGCAGCGCGCCGGTCACGAGCTTGATCGCGGCGCCGAGCGCGATGCCGATGAAGATCCAGCGGCCGCCGGACGAGCTCTCCTGCGTCGCGCGCAGCACCTCGGCGCACGCGCGGCCTTCGGGGTAGGGGAGCTCCGCGTCCGCCTGCACGATCAACAGGCGCCGCAGCGGAATCATCGCGAGGATGCCGAGCAGCCCGCCGAAGAAGGCGAGCAGCGCGACCTGATGCACCGGCGGCGCGAAGCCCCACAGGAACAGCGCAGGGATCGTGAAGATCGTGCCGGAGGCGAGCGAGGAGCTCGCGCTGCCGATCGTCTGCGCCATGTTGGCTTCGAGCAGCGTGCCGCCGCGCGGCAGGAGCTTGAACACCGCCGCGGACAGCACCGCGATCGGGATCGACGTCGAGACCGTCAGGCCCGCCTTGAGCCCGAGGTACGCGTTCGCCGCGCCGAACAGGCATCCGAACAGGACGCCGCACAAGATGGCCCTGAGCGTGAACTCTCGCAACTCCGCGCGCGTGGTCGTTTCCATGGCTGGCGGCGGAGTCTAGGGCTCCGGAGCCCGGGCGTCGCGGCCCGCGGTCAGAACTGGTAGAAGCCAAACGAAGTGGGCCGTTCCACTTTGTCCGGCCACGGCACGGGCAGTCCCGTCGTCGCGTCGATCGACATCTGCGCGCCCATGGCGCGCAGCCGCTCGCCGAGCACTTTCGCGAGCTCCAGGACGATAGGCGTCGCCGTCGCGGCGAGATCGAAGCTCTCTCCCGGATCCTCCGCGAGGCTGTAGAACTCGAATTCGCGGTCGGCGTGCCGATAGATCAGCTTCCAGTCGCGGACTCGCAAGGCGCTGAAGGGCCAGATGCCCGGGCCGTTCACGCCCCAGAAATGCGGTTGGTGCCAGACGAGGATGCGCTCGGCCTCGAGCCAGCCTCCTCGCAGCAACCCCGTCAGGTCCAGCCCATCGCGCTCGATTCCGTCGCGAGGCAGGCCGACGCCGGCTGCAGCGAGCAGTGTCGGAAAGAGGTCCGCGCTGATCACCTGCCAGTCGTTGCGCGTGCCGCGCACGACTCCCGGCCCGCGCACGACCAGCGGAACACGAATTCCACCTTCGTAGCACGAGCCCTTGCCGCTGCGCAGCGGCGCGTTGTGCGTGTGCGCTTCGCCGCCGCGTCCGTGGGCCGAGAGCCCGCCGTTGTCGGAGGTGAAGATCACCAACGTCTCGTCCGCGATCCCGTGCGAGTCGAGCCGCGCGAGCAACGTGCCGAGTGCGGCGTCGCAGGTCTCGATCATCGTGGCGTAGGCCGCCTCGCGCGGATCGAGATGAGCGTAGTTCGCGGCGTAGCGCGGGTTGGCCGTGATCGGCGCGTGAACGGAATAGGGCGCGAAATGGAGGAAAAACGGCGTGCCGGCTGCGACCGCCGCGTCGAGCTGCTCGACCGCTTCGGCAGCGAGCGCCTCCTCAAGAAACACGTCCTTGCCGTGCCAACGCTCGAGCCCCGGCACATCCCAGACGCGGTCACCCTTGCGCGCCGCCGCGCTGAAATTCTCGAGCCCGAGGAAGCTTCCAGGGCCGCCAGCACCGTGACCCGCGACGTTGACGTCGAACCCGAGGTTGCGCGGATCGGCCCCAGGCGTGCCGACGGCGCCGAAGTGCGCCTTGCCGACATGAACGGTGCGATAGCCGGCCTCTTGCAGCAGCTCCGGCAGCGTCGCGTCCTCCGGTTGCAGCCCGTTGACGTCCCACTTCGGCGGCAGGAGCCCGGGAAACTTCGCGGACGTGTCGTCGTCCTTGCGCAACGTCCAGTACGTGATGTGCGAGCGCGCAGGAGCCTGTCCGGTCAGGATCGCCGTGCGTGTCGGCGTGCACACCGGAGCGGACGCATAGGCCTGCGTGAAGCTCATTCCCTCGCGCGCGAGCCGCTCGAGATTCGGCGTGCGATAGCGGTCGTTGAAGGCCGTACGTTCGCTCCAAAGCGGAACCGAGATGTCCTGCCAGCCGAGGTCGTCGACGACGAAAAGCACGATGTTCGGCGGGCGCTGCGGAACTGGCGGAGCCGTCGGAACCGAGGCGCAGGCGGCGAGCAGTCCGAAGAGCGGCAACCCCCAGCGCTTCACTTGACGAGCCTTCCCGCCGCGCGACGGTTGCGGCCCTCGACGCCGTGCTTCGAGTCGCCGAGATCCTCGCGGGCGAGCTCGCACAGCTCCAGCAGGCGCGCGACGAAGTCCTCGTGTTCCTCCGACTGATCCGTGGTTTCCGAGGGATCCTCTTCGAGGTCGTATAGCTCCGGCCGTTCGCCCGTCTTGCGCGGCAGCACGAGCTTCCAGTTGCCGTTGCGCACGGCGACGAGCTCGAGGTTCTCGTAGTGGAAGAGCGTGTCGCGCGGATTGAAGTCCTCGGGCCGTCCGAGGAGCAGCGCGGACAGGTCGTTGCCGTCGACGATCCGGTCGGCCGGCAGCTCGGCACCCGCCAGACGTGCGAACGTCGTGTACAGATCGAAGCCCGCGACCAGCTCGCCGCTCACGCCTCCGGGGGCGATGTGGCCGGGCCAGCGCGCGACGCACGCGACGCGTGTGCCACCTTCGTAGCGCGCCTGATACTTGCCGTCGCGCAGCCAGTGTCGGCGCTCGGGATCGACCGTCGCCGCGTGGCCGTAGATGCCTTCGAGCTCGGGATACCGATGCACGAGCGGCCCGTTGTCGGAACTGACGACGACGAGCGTGTCGCCGTCGAGACCTTGTTTCGCAAGCTCGTCGAGCAGCTCACCGACGGCCCAGTCGAGGCACGCGACCGCATCGCCGTACACACCTGCCTGCGACTTGTACTGGAAGCGCTGCGGCACGAGCCACGGAGTGTGCGTCTCGATGTTCGAAAGTTGCAGGTAGAACGGCGCGTCCTTGTGCTCGGCGATGAACTTGCGCGCCTCGGCGATGAAACGCTCCGGCAAGCTCGCGAGCTGCGCCGGCTGCTCGACCACGCTCTCGCCGCGCAGCAGCGGAATCGGCGGAAATCCGCGCGAAACCCGCGGTTCCTTCGAGGTGAGGCGCTCGGGCCCGTGGTCGTTGGGGTACGGGATGCCGAAGAACAGGTCGAAGCCGTGGCGCGTCGGCAGGAACTGCGGCTGGTGCCCGAGGTGCCACTTGCCGACGAGCGCCGTCGCGTAGCCGCGTCCCTTGAGCAGCTCCGCGATCGTCACTTCGCTGTCGGCGAGCCCAACCTCCGACGTGGGGAACAGCACCTGCGTCAAGCCGACGCGCTGCGCGTAACAGCCCGTCAGGATCGCCGCACGGGACGGCGTGCACGTCGCACTCGGCGCATAGAAGTCCGTGAAGCGCAGCCCTTCGCTCGCGACGCGGTCGACATTCGGCGTGACGAGGTCGCGCGAGCCGTAGCACGAGAAGTCGTCCCACGCGACGTCATCGGCCAGCACATGCACGATGTTCGGCGGCCGCGGCGCCTTCGGCGCGGGCTCGACCGACTGGAACAGCGTCAGGAGGAACGCGAGCATCGCTCAGCGCTCCACGTGACCCACCGGCTTCACTCGCCATGCCATCGCAGCGGCCGAGTCTAGCCCGCACCTACGGCGGAAACGTCACCACGACGGCACTCGAGCGTCGGGTGGAGTCGAGGCGATTGCGTTCAGGCCGAAGTGCGGGCTCGGCGTGGCGGAATTGGAAGGGTCGGCGAGCCGGGCGTGCTCAGTTGGACGATTCTTGGGGCCGGTCACAGGCCGTTGCGGGCCCAAAATCGGGCTCTGGCGTTGCTCAAGGCGGGTCGAGCGCGCCAAAACGGAATCGGGCCCAACGCTTTCGGCCGCGCCCGCATGATGAAACGCCGCGCGCGGCCACGCTCCCATGTCCCAATCCTCTCGAATCCAGCTCTGCCCCACGATTCTGGCCACGTTCGGCCTGCTTGCGCTCGCGAGCGCGGCCCGCGCGCAAGTGGACGTGTCCGCGTGGGGGCAGTTCCGGCTGCATAGCGCGTGGCACCGCGAGGCGTTCGCCGACGTGCGCGCCGGCAGCGACTTCACGCTCGCGCTGCGCGCCGATGGTTCGCTGGTCGCTTGGGGCGACAATTACGAGTACCAATGCGAGGTGCCGGAGCTGCCGGCGGGACAACGCTACACGAGCGCGTCGGGTGGGCTCGAACACGCCGTCGCGGTGCGCAGCGATGGCCAGATCGTCGTCTGGGGCGGCTCGAGCGCGGGCCAGCACTCGGTGCCGCCGCTCGCGCCCGGTCGGCTCGCCGTGACCGTCGATGCGGGCGGAAGCTTCACGCTCGCGCTGCTCGACGA
>JABWBL010000261.1 GCA_013360535.1 Planctomycetaceae bacterium | reverse complement strand
CATAGCCGCGGCCTTCGTTGCTCGGCAGCGCACCGTCGGCGATGCAGAACGTGACCGCACGGACATGGTCGCTGATGCGCCGCATCCGCACGTCGGTGGTGCCGTCCGCGCCGTACCTGCGCCCGCTGCGCCGCTGAGCTCCCGCTCGGCCACCGCGATCCAGCCGCGTCCCGCGCTCGTTCCCGTTTCCAACCGCCGCGGCCCGAAGCCGTCCACGCGCATCGACGTCGTCGCGATCGGCGTGTCCACGGGTGGCCCCAACGCGCTGACCGAGGTGCTCCCGGGGATTCCCAAGGACTTCCCCGTGCCCGTGGTGATCGTTCAGCACATGCCGCCGGGCTTCACGCTCAACCTGGCGCAGAACCTCAACGGCAAGTCGAAGATCGAGGTGCGCGAAGGCGTCGAAGGCGACCTCGTGCAGCCCGGCCTTGCGCTGATCGCACCGGGGGACTTCCACATGGTCCTGCAGCGCAAGGGCACCGCCGTCGGAGTGAGCATGAACCGCGGTGCGCCCGAGAATTTCTGCCGTCCCGCCGTGGACGTGCTGTTCCGTTCGGTGGTCGACGTGTACGGCGGCAACTCGCTGTGCGTCGTGCTGACGGGCATGGGGCAGGACGGGATGCTCGGAGCGACCGCCATCGGCGCCGCCGGTGGCACCGTGCTCGCCCAGGACGAGGCGACCAGCGTCGTGTGGGGCATGCCTGGCGCGGTCGCGCGCGCGGGGCTCGCCGACGACATCCTTCCGCTCGCGCGCATCGCGGGCGAGATCGACCGGCGCGTGCGCGAGTCGCGCGGCGCATTCGCGAGGGGGGCGTGATGGCGATTGCCGCTGAAGACTTCCGGTACGTCACCGAGCTCGTGCGCGACCAGTCGGCCATCGTGCTCGAGGCTGGCAAGGAGTACCTCGTCGAGACGCGCCTTGGGCCCGTCGCGACGCAGGTCGGCCTGCCGTCGATCGCGGCGCTCGTCGCGGACCTGCGCCTGCGCAAGACCCCCGGGCTCGTGCAGAAGGTCATCGACGCGATGACCACCAACGAGACCTCGTTCTTCCGCGATGTGTCGCCCTTCGAGCACCTCAAGAAGCGCGTGTTCCCCGACCTGATCGCCAAGCGCAAGAACGAGAAGCGCCTGTCGATCTGGTGCGCGGCGGCCTCGACGGGTCAGGAGACCTACTCGATGCTGATGCTGCTCAAGGAGAACTTCCCTGAGCTCGCCAGCTGGAACGTGCAGTACCTCGCCACCGACATCTCGACGCAGGTGCTCGCCAAGGCGCGCGAGGGCGCCTACACGCAGCTCGAGGTCAACCGCGGGCTGCCGGCGCCGCTCTTGATCAAGTACTTCAAGAAGCGCGGCCTGGAATGGCAGGTCGACGAGTCGCTGCGCTCGATGGTCACGTGGCGCGAGTTCAACCTCGCCGCCAAGACCTGGGCGCCGATGGGGTCGTTCGACCTGATCATGCTGCGCAACGTGATGATCTACTTCGACCTGCCGACCAAGCGCGGCATCCTCGCCAACATGCGGCGCTTCCTGCGTCCCGACGGCTACCTGTTCCTCGGCACCGCCGAGACGACGATCAGCGTCGACGACAGCTTCAGTTCCGACTCGTTCCACACCGCCTGCTACAGGCTCAAGGCCGCCTGAGCGGTCCGTTCGCGACGATGCACCGGGACCCCGAGCTCTCACGCACCATCGAGAACCTGGTGGCGCAGGTCTGGAACGAGGTCATCGGGCATGGCCTGCGGGAGCGGCGCCGTGCCTGTCAGCACGGAGACTGCGACGGCGCTGGCCAGCATGTGGTGATCGGGATCAAGGGCGACTGGAACGGCGACGTGCACCTGCACTGTCCGCTGGGAACCGCGCGCGAGCTCGCGGCGAGCTTCTTCCGCCGTCCGATCGACCAGATCACGGGCGAAGATGTCGAAGCGACGCTGCTCGAAGTCGCCAACATCCTCGGCGGGAACCTGAAGTCGGCATTGCCGGGCTCCAACCACCTGAGTCTGCCGCGGCTGGGGGAGCAGGACGAGTTGCACGGGACGCTCGTGCACGAGCAGGGCGTCTCGCTCAGCGGCTGGCCGCTCCAGCTGCAGCTCTTCGAGCGCGCCGGCTAGGACGGAAGCAGCTTCCGCCGCGCGGCGGTGGCGCGCACGGCGCCCGCGCACGGCCGCGCAGGATTCGGACCTGACGCTTCAGCCACGCCGCTTCGCGTTCCGAAATCCAGCGAGTCGGCAGCGACCTCGGCGATCTGCCCCGGCCGCGCCCCACCTCTCTCCCTCGCCCCCAACTCCCAACAGCGAAGCCACATGAACAAGGTCCTGATCGTCGACGACTCGGCCACGATGCGGAAGATCATCACGCGCGTCCTGCGCCAGGCCGAGATCCCGTGCAACACCGTGCTCGAGGCCGGCAACGGCGTCGAGGGCCTCGCGAAGCTCGCGAGCGACCCGGACATCGACCTGATCCTGTCCGACATCAACATGCCGGAGATGAACGGCGTCGACTTCGTCAAGGCGGTGCGCACCGCGCACGCCAAGGAGAAGCTCCCGATGATCATGGTCACCACCGAAGGTGGCGAGGCCATGATGAAGAACGCGCTCGACCTCGGTGCCAACGGCTACGTCACCAAGCCGTTCACGCCGGAGTCGATCCGCGCGGCGCTGGAGGCGTACCTTGGCTGATGGGGCGGCCGATACCCGGAGCCTTCCGGGGGACGACGTCCTGCACGCGGCGCTCGAACACGCCGTGGCCGAGGTCTTCTCGACCATGGTCGGAAAGTTCGAGTCGCTCGCCGTGGACGCCGCCGTGGCCGCGGCCTTGCCCGCGCGCGGCCTGTCGCACGTGCACTTCGACCGCGAGGCGGTCGTCGAGTACCGCGGAGTGCTCGAAGGGCACGTCACGATCCGTTGCAACGCCGACGGAGCGCTCGACATCGCGCGTGGGCTCCTGATGCTCGACGCGGGCGACACCTCGCTCTCGATCGAGGAGATCAACGACGCGCTCAAGGAGTGCGCCAACATGGTCACGGGACACGTGAAGACGCGTGTGCTCGACCCGCTCGGTGGTTGCCAGCTCAGCGTGCCGTTCGTCAACAGCGTCGCGACCAGCGCCGCTGCCGCGCGCGACCGCATGCTGCTCTACAAGCTCCAGCAGGGCCTGATCTCGGTCGAGATCTGGCGTCGGGAGACGGCGGCGAGCGCAGCCTGACGGCTGGAGAGAGGCGATGGTCGAGGAAACCCACGTCGAACAGGACACCGAAGTCCTGAAGCATGTCTTCACGAAGATCTGCGAAGACATGGGCATGCTGCTCGACCGTCCGCTGGCGGTGGAGTCGCTCAAGGTCCAGCGCAGCGAGCACAAGGTCGCCGGCGAGCGCACGGTGCACATCGCGTTCCGCCTCGGCGTCACGATCGACGGCGTCGCCTCCCACGGCGCGCTGCTCGTGCCCCTCGCGGACTCGATCTCGTTCGCCTGTTACCTGATGATGATGGCCGACGACGTCGTGGCGCTGCGCCGCAAGGACAAGGACCTCGAGCGCGCCACCAAGGACGCGATGGTCGAGGTGGCGAACCTGATCGGCGGTTCCGTCGATGGCGCGTTGCGCGAGCTCTACGCCAAGCGCGCGAGCACCCGCTCGGAAGGTTGCCAAGGGTTGCGACCGGGGGTTGCGCCGGCGTTCCAGCGCCCCGAAGGCAGCGAGCTGCTCGTCGGCCGCGCGAAGCTCAAGCTCCACACGTATCCGGCCTTCGAGGCGATCGTGATGTTGCCCGTCATTCCGCCCGCGGCGGAGTGACGCTGGCGAGCCGTCGGATCAGCTGCGGGCCGCCGCGGCGCCGTGCGCATGCACGTGCCACGCGCGGTCGACGACCTCGCGGCCATCCTGGAACGCATCGATCACCACGCGTCCGCGCAGCACGTGCGCCGACAATTCCGTGCGAGCGGTGCGGCGCTTCTCGCCTTCGCCGAGATCCTCGTGGAACGCGCCGGTGGCGCGCTGGCGCGGATCGAAGAACACCTGCAGCTCCGGGTCCGAGCCGGACTGGGCCGCTGTGGAGCGCGCGGGCGCGTGTGTGATCAGGATGCGTCCCGCACGCACGAAGATCGGGGTGCGGCCGAGCGGAGCCTCGACCGTGTAGCGCCCCGCGGGCAGCAGGTCCTTGCCGCCGTCGAGCAGGAACCAGCCACCGGTCGGGCTCGAGGGCAGGAGCACCGTGCGCTCGCGAGCGCCCGGTTGCAGCACCGGCGCGACGACGAGGTCGGGGCCGAGCAGGAACTGGTCGTCGACCGAGCGCAGGGCGCGGTCGGTGGGGTCGGCGAGGAACATCGGGCGCACGACGGGCAGTCCGTTCGCGGCCGCTTCGACGAGCAGCGAAGCGAGCGTCGGGAAGAAGCGCATGCGGCGGTCGAGCGCGGCCTTGATCGCGCGCTCGATCTCGCCGCCGTGGGACCAGGCCGAGCGCAGGTCCTTGGCGGAGGAACTGCTGCCGAGCGCGAAAGGCAGCAACGCGACGAGCTCGTGCCAGCGTGCGTACAGCTCGCCCGAGGCCTCGGCGCCGGCGGGGATCTCGAACCCGAAGAACGGCAGTCCACTCAGGCCCGCCGAGAGGGCCCGCGGCAACGCGTGCCGCAACGCTTCCCAGCCCGCGCCATCGGCGAGGCCGAGCACCACCGAGTGCGACGCGCTCGCAAAGTGCGCGGAGCGCGAGGCGCAGAACGGCCGGGCGTCGGGGTGCGCGAGCGCGAGGCCGTCGGACAGCGCGGACGCCGCCAGCGAGCCGAGCGAGTTGTGGACGAGCTCGTGTCGCGTGGGAGCCGTGCCGCGGTGCTGGGCATCGGGAGCGAGCGTTCCCCAGCCCGAACGCGCGAGGTCGGGCGCGTCGAACTCCGACCACAGGCCGTCGACGCCCTCGAGCGCGAACTTCTCGACCTGCGCCGACCACCAGGCCCGCGTCGCTTCGCGCGTGAAGTCGGGGAAGTGCGCGAGGCCGACGTGGGTGCGGGCCTTGAGCGCGGATCCGCTCGCGTCGAGCACGAAGTGGCCCTCGTCGAGGCCCGCGCGCAGGGCGCCGACGTTGCGTCCCAGCGGAACGCGCGGCGGCGCGGCGACGACGAGCTGCAGGTCGCGCTCGTGCAGCGCCGTCCACAGCGCTTTCGGCTCGGCACAACGCTCGCGGTGGAACGCGAAGGGCTTGTCGGTCTCGAGCAGCGTGTCGTCGAGCCACAGCGCGTCGCAGGCGAGGTGACGCGCGCGGAAACGGGCGGCGATCTCGAGCACGGTCTCGGCGTTCTCCGGCTTGCGGACGAGGTGCTGGTACCCGAGGCTCCACAACGGCGGGCGCACGACCGGGCCGAGCAGCTCGCGCAACTGCGCGAGCAGCGTGGCGACGTCCGTACCTGTGACGAGCCACAGCTCGAACGGCTCGCGCTCGAACGCGAATTCGACGCCGTCGCTCAGGAACTGCAGGGATCCGCGGGCCGCGCTGTCGGCGACGACGGCGCGCGCCGAGCCGTCGAGCGCGACCGAGA
>JABWBL010000260.1 GCA_013360535.1 Planctomycetaceae bacterium | reverse complement strand
GATCGCCGCGAAGGCGATGTGCGCGACGAGCGCGAAGTCGTTGCCCGTGTGGCGCAGCCACGCACCGAGGAAGATCTGCGCGAACACCGCCACGATCGCGAGCCGCGACGCCCGTGCGAGCCCCGACGCGCGCGAATGCTCACGGCCGCGCGCGGTCGCGAAGGCCGGATCGTTGAGCACGACGTTTGCCGCGAGGATCGCCAGCACGACCTGCGCGATCACGCCGTGCAGGAAGGCGAGGTTCGGGCTGTTCTCGAGCACGCGGAACCCGCCGAGCGTGCCCTGCAGGCACACCGCGACGAGCCCGATCCACGCCCAGCGCACGCGCAACGCCCCGGCCTGCGCGCGGTGCGCCGCCACGACGAGCAGGATCGACAGCAATCCGACCAGCGTGCCGAACAGGCGGTGGCTGTGCTCGGTGAACGTGCCCGCGTTCGCGAACCACTTCTCGATCGGGTACGCGAGCAGGAAGTGATCCCCGTTGCCGCGGTCGAGCACCCACCAGCCGTCGATGGCCATGCCGGCACGCAACGTCGTCACGCTCCCGCCGAGCACCACCAGCGGCAGTGCGGCGAGCCACGTGCCGAGCGCGAGCCGGCGCGGCCAGGGCGAGAGGGTTTCCATCGCGGGAGCGTGAGCTGGAGCGCGCGGGCGCTCAGATCTTGCGCGTCTGCGGGATGTAGTCTTCCTCGACTTCGGGCGAGCCGAACTCGTAGGCACCGCGGTAGACCTCGAGCTGGTGATCGAAGTTGCCGTGGCCCGGAGGCGAGGGCGCGTCCCACTCGAGCGATGCGGCCTTCCACGGGTTGCGACCGACGCGCTTGCCCCAGAACATCGAGTGGAAGAAGTTCAGGACGAAGAAGATCTGCCACGCGAACATGCAGAAGGCCGAGATCGTGATGAACTCGTTGATCGGCTGCAGGTGCGCGTAGACGTCGTAGGCGTAAGGATCGGCCGTGCGACGCATCAGGCCGGCCACGCCGAGCTGGTGCATCATGTAGAAGGTCATGTTCGTGAAGATGAACGAACCGACGAAGTGGATCTTGCCCACCGTCTCGTTCATCAGGCGGCCGAACATCTTCGGGAACCAGTGGTAGATGGCCGCGAAGATCGCGAACAGCGAGCCCGCGAACACCACGTAGTGGAAGTGCGCGACGACGATGTACGTGTCGTGGATGTAGATGTCGACCGGCGTGGCCGCCATCCAGATGCCCGACAGGCCGCCGATGATGAACATCGAGACGAACGCGCAGGCGAACAGCATCGGCGTGCGCAGGTGGATGCGGCCACCCCACAGCGTGCCGAGCCAGTTGAACACCTTGATGGCGCTCGGCAGCGCGATCATGATCGTGCTGACCATGAAGGTCATGCCCAGCGCCGGGTTCATGCCCGACGTGAACATGTGGTGACCCCACACGATGAAGCCCAGGCCCGCGATGGCGCTCATCGAGTACACCATCGGCTTGTAGCCGAAGATCGGCTTGCGGGCGTGGATCGCGAGGATGTCCGACGTGAAGCCCATCGCGGGCAGCACGAGGATGTACACGGCCGGGTGGCTGTAGAACCAGAACAGGTGCTGCCACAGGAGCGGCTGGCCACCGGCGGCGGCGGCCTCCGAGCCGTAGGCGAACGAGTCCGGCGTCAGGTTGTTGACCAGCAGGTTCGTCGGCGTGAAGAAGCCCGTGTTCAGCACGCGGTCGAGCAGCTGCATGATGCTCGCGGCCGTCAGCACCGGCAGCGCGAAGAGCTGCAGCAGCGATGTGATCATCAGGCCCCAGATCGAGAGCGGCAGGCGCATCATCGTGAGCCCCGGCGCGCGCATCTTGACGATCGTGGTCACGTAGTTGACCGCGCCCATCATCGAGCTGACGCCGACCCACGTGAGGCCCATCAGCCAGCAGGTCTGGCCCGACAGCGAGCCCGGCGCCGCGGCCTCGATCGTCGACAGCGGCGGATAGCTCGTCCAGCCGCCCGCGGCGTGGCCGCCCTCGACGAAGAAGCCCAGCAGGATGAAGAAGAACGCCGGGACCATGGTCCAGTACCCGAACATGTTCAGCTTCGGGAAGGCCATGTCGGGCGCGCCGATCATGAGCGGGATCAGGAAGTTGCCGAACGCGCCCGTCAGCAGCGGGATCATCACGAAGAAGATCATGATGGTGCCGTGCATCGTGAACAGCATCGTGTAGAACTCGGGCGTGATGGCCCCGCCGGTGGCGGGGAACATCCACGAGAGTCCCGGCATCGGGCGCCACGGCCACGCGAGCTGGTAGCGGATGGCCATCGCCATCAGGCCGCCGAGCGCGAGGAACACGAGGCCCGAGAACAGGAACTGCAGGCCGATCACCTTGTGGTCGACCGAGAAGATCCACTTGCGGAGGAAGCCCAGCTCGTGGTGGTCGTGGTGCTCGCGCACCGTGCCGGGCTGGCCCTCACCGGGCTCGAGGTGCGAAGTGTGCGGCGCGTGCGGGGCCGCGGGGGTTGCGACGGGGTTCATTCGCCCAGCTCCTTGCCGTTGGAGAACCACTCGGCCTTGATCTCGGACATGCGCTTCTCGAACTCTTCCTTCGACACGACCGTGACGCGGCCGGACATCTTGTAGTGGCCCCAGCCGCACAGCTCGGCGCAGACGAGGTCGTAGACGCCTTCCTTCTGCGCGTTGAACCACATCGGGATCGTGTGGCCGGGGAGCGCGTCCTGCTTGAGGCGGAACTCCGGCACGAAGAAGCTGTGGATCACGTCGCGCGTGCGCAGGTTGAACACGACGTCGGTGTTCACCGGCACGACGAACTCCCACGAGCGCTCGAGGTCATCGACCGTGCCGAGCACGCCGTCGTCGCCGGGATAGCGGATGCGCCAGTCGAACTGGCTCGCCCACACCTCCGCGATCGGCTTCTCGCGCGTGTACTGGCCGTCCTTGGGGAAGTTCCCCTCGAACTTGATCTTGGCCCACGTGCTCATCTGCGAGAACGCGATGAACAGCAGCGCCACCGCGGGGATCGCGGTCCAGATCATCTCGAGCTTGTGGCTGCCGTGCGTGAAGGCGCCCTTGGTGTCGTTCTTCGCGGAGTACTTGAACACGAACCAGGCGAGGGCCACCTCCGTGATGACGAAGGTGAACGCCACCATGTACATGATCAGGTTGAACAGCCCGTCGATCTCGCCGCCGAAGCTCGAGACGTTCTCGGGGAACCAGAGCTGCCAGCGGTCGGCCTCGACGAAGGTCCAGACCCCGAGGGCCGGAACCAGGAAGAGCAGGAGCGTGAAGAGGTAGCGCATGGGTGGTGTTCCGTCCTCGAGCTAGTGCTTCTCGGTGCCGTGGCCGTCGCCGGAGGCGGGCGCGTCGCCGTGCGCGTCGCCATGGCTCGCCGCCTTGGGCGCGTGCTGCGGGCGCTCGGAGATCGCGCCGACGTAGTGCACGAGGTGCCAGATGTCGTCGGAGCTGAGCGTGCTCGCCGCCTCGGGCATCGGCCCGCCGGCGATGCCGTTCTTGATGCGGCGGTACAGGTCGATCGGGCGGCGGCCGCCGCGGAAGATGCCCAGCCGCAGGTTGCGCGGCAGGATCTCGTTGCCCCAGTCGTCCTTGTAGGTCGGCTTGATCTCGCCCGTCTCCGGGTCGAGCGCGAAGGCGGACGCGCCGTCCCCGCGACCTTCCGCGCCGTGGCAGGAGAAGCAGTTGCCGGCCTTGGCGTCCATGAAGAGCTCACGCCCGTGCGCGATCGTCTCCGGCGTCGGCAGCGGCACTTCGCCCTCGAACACCAGTGCCTTCTCGTTCGCCTTGTTCCACTTCTCCCAGACGGTCTGGTAGGCGTCGGCGACGTCGGCGGAGGTGAGCATCTCCTCTTCGACGTAGGTGCCGACGAGGCTGCGCTCGACCATGCCGCGCATCGAGAGCAGGCGCACGTAGTCGACGAGACCGTGCAGCTGCGCCTGCGAGAAGCGGCGGAAGCTCGGCATCGACGTGCCGGTCACGCCCTCGTCGAGGATGCGGTACAGGTCGACGCGGCGCGGAACCGACTTGCCGACCGCGGTGAACTTGAACGTGCCGTGGCGGTAGTCGCGCGGGCGCGGGTTGAGGAACGGGGCCGTCGGGCCGTCGCCGCCGCCTTCGGCACCGTGGCAGTGCAGGCAGTGCTGGCGGTAGAGCTCGGCCGAGGCCGACAGGCGCGGGTAGTAACCCACGAAGAGCTCGACCGCAGCCTTCTTGAAGTCCTCGCCGCGCGCCTCTTCCGGCGTCTGCGCGCACAGCTCGTTCCACTTCTCGCGCAGGTCGGGCGTGAAGTCCTGCACGAAGACTCTCGCCCACTGGCCGGCTTCGATCGCGGCGATCTGGCGGCGCCAGTACAGCCGGTTGTCGGCCTCCAGGCTCCCGAGGTCGACCTCGCCCGAGCCATCCTCTCCGACCGGGTAGGCCGGCCAGTTGGGGTTGAAGCCTTCGTCCTTCCACTCCGGCAGGAGCTGGAATTGCGGGTTTTCCGGCGTGCCGAAGAGCATCGCGAGCGAGCCCGCGATGTTCGTCTGCACGTCGGCGGGGATCACCGGCTCCCCGTCCTCGCCCGCGGCCGTCGTGGCGGCGCTCAGGCTGTAGTGGATCACCGGACGCGCCGGCTTCTGGTCCTTGTCGAGCTGGCAAGCGCCGAGCCACGCGGCGAGGCCGGCGGCAACGACGAGCGAAAAGCGGGGCGAAAGACGCATCGACTTGGGGCGGTCGTGGTCCGGCCGGAGACGCCGCTCCCGCTCGGGAACCCGAGCGAAACGGAGGGGCAGTCGCAGGTCGGGGGACGACCGGGGTAGGTGGAGACAAGGGGCACCGCGGGTGAGCGCGGACCCTCACGTGACTTTGAGGTCGCGTGAGGTTTAGCGCGAAGAGTACGAAGACTGCGGCATGAGTCAAGGACGACGGCGCCACAGAAGCTCGCCCAAGTCCACCGCGCCCGTACGAACTTGTACGCACGATTTCCGCCGCGAAACGCCAAAGTCGGGCTCGTCGCCGCCTCCGTCCTACCGGATCCGTCCGATCGAGCGCGAGCCGGGTGCGCGGAACCTGAAATCGAGCCGCCGCGGCCTATGCTGCCGCCCGTGAAGACCGACCTGCTGCTCGAACGCCACCGCCGTGAAGGCGCCGAACTCACCGCGGGCTCGCCGCCGCTCGTGCTCTCCTTCGGCGAGGTCCCCGACGAATACCGCGCCGGCACCGAGGGCGCGGCGCTGTTCGACGCCACGCGCCGCGAGGCGCTCGAGCTGACCGGCCCCGAAGCCGTCGCGTTCCTCCACCGCCTGCTGGCGAACACGGTCAAGACGCTCGGCCCCGGCGAAGGAAATCGCAATCTGCTGCTCTCCTCGAAGGGCAAGGTGCTGTTCGACTTCGAGCTCGCGCTCGTCGCCACGGAGCGCGTGCACCTCTCGCTCGCGCCGGGGCGTGCCGCGGGATTGCTCAAGGCGCTCGACACCTACCATTTCAGCGAGAAACTCGCGTTCAAGGACGTGTCGGACCAGCACGCGCCGCTCGAGCTGTGCGGCCCGCGCGCGGCGGAGCTCGTGGCGCAGGTCGTCGGCGTCGCGCCGCCCG
>JABWBL010000259.1 GCA_013360535.1 Planctomycetaceae bacterium | reverse complement strand
CCCCTGCAAGCTCGGCGGCCTCGAGCTCCCCCACCCGAGCGGCCCGCTCGGCCACTCCGACGGCGACGCCGTCCTGCACGCGCTCTCCGACGCCCTGCTCGGCGCCGCCGGCCTCGACGACCTCGGCACGCTCTTCAGCGACAAGGATCCGCGCTGGAAAGGCGCCGACAGCGCCACACTGCTCTCCGAATGCCTCGCGCGCGTTCACGCCACCGGCTGGCACGTCGTCAACGCCGACCTCGTCATCGCCACCGAAGGCCCGCGCATCGCGCCGCATCGCGCCGCCATGCGCGCGCGCATCGCCGAGCTGCTCCACGTCACCCCCGACGCCATCAACGTCAAGGGCAAGACCCTCGAAGGCCTCGGCGCCCTCGCCCACGGCGCCGGCGTCGCCGTCCAGGCGGTCTGCCTCATCGGGAAGGCTTGAGCGGCTGCGGATCGCCGCCGACGAGGTGGAGCGCGGCCGAATACCCGTCTCCGAACTCGATGCGCGTGATCTGGCCGACGCGCAGGATCGTCGGGCGACGCTCCCACTTCGCCTGCGGCGAGATCTCGAGCAGCGAGAGCCACATCGGGTTGACCTTCACGACTCGACCGATGAAGCACTCGTCGGGGTGGACGAGATCGGTCTGGACCGTGACCAGCGGAAATGCACGATTCGCCGAGGAAAGCAGCGCGGAAGTGCTGCGCAGGCTGACTCGCGGCTTCTTCGGTCGCCGCTCGCCGCGCTTGGAGAGCACCGCCTCGACGAAGGACGCACTGGGGTGCTCCTGCACGCTGCGGATGTCCTCCACCCTTATGCACTCGAAGCCGTTGAACCTGATGTGCTCGTCGACGCACGACACCAGCACGAACTTCGGCCCGAGATCCAGCACGACACACTGTGCCGGCCACTTTTCGAAGCGTCTACGGAGCTTGAGGATCGCCCGTGACGTTCGTGCCTCGACAAGCTTCGACCTGATGTTCTTCTTTTCCATGCGAGCTCACCTGCGGCGCTTTCGGGAATCTCCGCGTTCGCGAGCCTAACTCAGCACTCCTGGCCGCGCACCTCGCCCAGGTTCGCAGCGGGCATGGCCAACGGCCTCACGCGCGCCGCAGGCGAGTGAGCGCGACGGTCGCGAGCGAGAGGAAGGCGCCGAAAGCTGCGAGCGCCATGTCCTTCTGTGCGTCCCAGACGTCGCCTTGGTTGCCGACGTAGGACTCGGCGGTGTCGCCGCCGAAGACGGTGGCCGCGCCCCACTCGACGAGCTCGTACAGCCCCGACCACGAGACCACTGCCTGCAGCGCGAGCCACAGCGACACACGCGGCGTGACGCGCGCGACGCCGACGACGAGCTCGCGTACCGCCGGCGCGACGAGCAACCCGAACGCGAAGTGCACGAGCCGGTCGTAGTGGTTGCGGTCCCAACCCAGCGTGGCGTTGAGCGTGCGCCCGGACAGCGCCTCGCACCACGCGTCGTACGGCACCAGCGTGTACGTGTAGTGAGCGCCGACCTCGTGCAGCATCGTGAACACGAACAGCAGCACGTACGCCGCATTCGACAAGGGCCAGCGCTTCCGCGTCCCGACGAGGAACGCCACGCCCGCGAGCGCCAGCGCGTTCTCGAGCGCCCACGTCAGCCGATCGCTCGGCGCGACCCCGAGCACGACGAACACCACCCCGAACACCCCGAGCAGGATCGCCGGCAGCTTCACGCCGCCGAGCTTGCCCGCATTCCCTCTCCGACACCAGCCCCCACCCGGCTGCGAACGGCCGCTCGTCCTCAGAACGCAAAACTTCAAATATTTTGAAGCTTCATGTTGAGCGTCGCGGGAGCAGGGTCGACACTGAGCTCGGACGAGGCACCCTGCAGGGGCTCCGAAGACCCATGGAATACCGCTCCAACCAGCAAGCCGAGCTCGAGCTGCGCGGCGTCGCCGAGGCGCAAGGCGGCTACTTCACCAGCCGCGAGGCAGCCACGGCCGGCTACGGCTACTCGCACCTGACCTACCACGTCGGAACCGGACGCTTCGAGCGCGTGGCGCACGGGACCTATCGCCTGTCGAGCGTGCCCGTCTCGCCGCACGACGACCTGATTCGCCTCTCGCTGTGGAGCCGTGACTCGCAAGACCGACCGCAGGCGGTGGCATCGCACGTGTCGGCGCTCACAGTGCACGGCCTGACGCTTCTGCTCCCCGAGACGACTCACCTGACGGTTCCGGCAGGCTTTCGCAAGAAACCACCGACGGGCTGCGTCCTGCATCGGGACGAGCTCGCGCGTGCCGATGTCGAGCCGCGCGAGGGCTTCTCCGTCACGACGCCACTCCGCGCGCTCGTCGACGTCGCCCTATCGCTCGACGTGCCTCAAGACGAGCTTGCGCGCGCGGTCAACTCCGCCCTCGAGCGCGGACTCGTCACCCGCACCGCGCTCCTCAAGGCACTCCAGCGCGTCGGCGTCCCCACCGCGCTGCTCCGCAGACTGCGCATCGCCCGCCGCACCACCCGATGACGCGCCTCTACACGAATGCCGACTCCCTTCGTCGCGCGTTGCTCGACCGACTCCGGACGCAGTCGCTTCGATCGGGCTTGCCGATCAACACGCTCTTGACGAAGGTGCTGATGGAGAGGTTGCTCGCGCGACTGTTCGCGCAGGAGGATGCGCCATGGCTCCTCAAGGGTGGCTACGCTTTCGAGTTGCGATACCGCCCGAACGCCCGCACCACACGAGACTTGGACCTCTCCGCGTCGCGAACGGAAGGAGATTCGAAGGATTTGGCCCTCGAGTGGATCCATTCGCAGCTGATCCAAGCGGCGGCGCGCGATCTCGGAGACTTCATGCGCTTCGAAGTTCGGCACTCGAGTCGCGAACTGACCATGACTCCGTTCGGCGGCGCCACGTTTCCCGTGACGGCCTATCTCGGAGAGAAGCCGCTGAGCCAGTTCCATGTGGACGTGGCCCTGAGCGAGCCGCCCGTCGGCAGGGACGAGCAGCTCACCGGTGCAGACGTGCTGGCATTCGCGGGTCTTCCGCCCGCGAGGATCCGCGCGATCTCGACGGCCCAACAGTTTGCGGAGAAGCTGCACGCATACTCTCATCCGTGGCAGGGACGGCAGAACACTCGCGTGAAGGACCTGGTCGACATGGTGATGCTCGTCGAACGAGAGCAGATCGATCCGGCGACCCTGAGACTGGCTGTCGCAACCGTCTTTGGACACCGTCAACGGCAGCCGCCTCCGACGCAGCTGGTTCGGCCACCCGAAGAGTGGCGCGATCGCTATCCCGAACTTGCCGCTCAGGCCCGCGTCCGCGCACTCGACATCGACGCCGCGTTCCAGCTCGTGTCTGACTACTGGAACAACATCAGCCACTAGCAGGGGGAGCAGACCGCGCGCGTCACGCCCCCGCGGGCTCGCGGAACTGCATGGCGTGCAGGCGGGCGTAGGCGCCGGAGAGGGCGAGCAGTTCGTCGTGGCGGCCGAGTTCGACGAGGCGGCCCTGGTCGAGGACGGCGATGCGGTCGGCGTTGCGGATGGTCGAGAGGCGGTGCGCGATGACGACGACGGTGCGCTGCTTCATCAGGCCTTCGAGGGCGCGCTGGACCTCGGCCTCGCTCTCGCTGTCGAGCGCGCTGGTGGCTTCGTCGAGCAGGAGCAGCGGCGCATCCTTGAGGATCGCGCGCGCGATCGTGATGCGCTGGCGCTGGCCGCCGGAGAGGCGTGCGCCCTGGTCGCCGACGATCGTGTCGTAACCCTGCGGCAGCGCGGCGATGAAGTCGTGGATGTGCGCGGCGCGTGCGGCGGCCTCGATCTCGGCTTGCGTCGCGCCCGGCTTGCCGTAGAGGATGTTCTCGCGGATCGAGGTGTGGAACAGGAACGGCACCTGGCCCACCATCGCGAACATGCCGGTCCACTGGTCGAGCTTGAGCTCGCGCACGTCGCGGCCGTCGACCGAAACGCGGCCGGAGTTCACGTCGATGAAGCGCGCGATCAGGTCGACGGTGGTGGTCTTGCCGGCGCCCGAGGCTCCGACGAGCGCGAGCGTCTCGCCCGGCCGGATGTGCAGCGTGAGCCCGTCGATCGCGGGTTTCGCCTGCCCCGCGTAGGTGAAGCGCACGTCCTCGAAGCGGATGCCGCTGCCCAGGCTCGCCACCGGATGCGCGCCGGGGCGCTCGGTGATGTCGGGGCGCTCGTCGAGGATCGCCTGCAGGCGGTCGGCGGCGCCCGAGGATTCCTGCACGTGGTTGATCGCCGTCGTCATGCGCTTGACGTGCGTGTAGATCATCGCGATGCCGCCGAAGAACACCGTCATGTCGCCCGGGCTGGAAAAGAGCCCGAAACGCAGCGTTCCCCAGCCGACGGCGACGAGCATCACCGCGAAGCCGAAGTGCGACAGGAACGTCGTCGCGCCCTCGATCGTCGCGACGGCGCGCACCATCTTCATCGCGGTCGCGAGGTAGCTCTCGTTGACCTCGCGATAGCGGCCGAGCTCGCGCTCCTCGGCGCGGAAGGCCTTGACCGTGCGGATGCCGGAGAACATCTGCGTCAGCACCTCGACCGACGCGCCGAGGCTCGCCAGCGACTTGGTCGAACGCTTGCGCACGCGCCGGCCGAGCTTGGCGATCGGGATCGCGACCAGCGGCAGCACGCCGACTACGATCAGCGTCGGAATCGGCGCGCTGATCGCCGCGACGACGATCGAGCCCGCGAGCATCAGCGGCTGCTGCACCAGATCCTTCAGGATCATGTTGACCGACTGCAGCGTCTGCGTGACGTCGGAGCTGATGCGCGAGAGCACGTCGCCGAACTGGCGCTCGCCGTGGTAGCGCATCGACAGGCCGATGATGTGGCGCGCCACGCGCTGGCGCAGCTCGACCACCATGCGCAACGCCGCATGGCGCGACACGAGCGTCAGCGTGTACTGCGCCGCCGCGTTGAGCACCGTCAGGAGGAAGATCAGGCCCGCGACCGTCCACAGCGCCGCGATCTTCTGGTCATCGCTCGCGACCGCGCTCGGGTCACCGAAGATCCAGCCCTCCACGCGCGCCTGCAGGCTGCCGAACATCCCGTCGAGGAACCCCGGCTCCCCGTTTTCCTCCGCCGCCCGCCCCGCCGCCGGGAACAGCACGCGGTCGAACAGGGGCTGCAGGAGCAGGAGCGGCGCCTTCTCGCCAAACGCCACCAGACCGGCGAGCACCATCACGCCCACCAGCCGCCCCAGCTGCGGCCGGACCTCCGGCCTCAGCAGGCGATACAGGCGCTGGAAGCTCGATCCGTTCCACATCGGTCGGGCGAGGATAGTGCCCCCGGCCCCCGATGCGAGCGCGGCGCGCTCGAACGCCCTCCCGGACATGGCGCGAGGCCGGTTACCCACAGGCAACCGGCCTCGCGCAATCCCAACCTGTCAGCGTGAGCTGTCAGGGGTGTGAACCAAGTTCATCCACATCAAGGGCAGAGCACAAACTCCAATTCGTCGGACAGATTCGTGGTCTTGGGAGCGGGCGGGTCGCGGAAGGTAAGATCCCGTCTTCCGGTTCAAGCGTTTTCATGCGCTCGCTCCCACGATTTCAGGTTCCAGGTTGGGCGTGAAGGGCCTGCG
>JABWBL010000258.1 GCA_013360535.1 Planctomycetaceae bacterium | reverse complement strand
GAGTGCGAGCGCTGGCTCATCCGTGAGGGCGTGAGCGAGGCGGAGCTGCGCAAGCAAGGCACGCACGCGGCGAGCGTTCCTGAGGTCAGCGAGCCGAGCACGGGCGATTTCTCGGAGCCCGAGTCCGTCGCGGAGCCCACCGGTGCGCCTGAATAAGACCGGGCTGTTCGAGTCCCTCTACTACGAGCCGCACGCCGGCCAACTCGCAGTGCACCGTTCGACGGCGCGCTTTCGGGTGGTCGCGTGCGGCGTTCGTTGGGGAAAAACCGTTTGTGCTGCAATGGAAGCAATTGCGGCCGCGATGGAACCGAGAGACAAGTCAATCGGCTGGGTCGTCGCGCCGACATATGATTTGGCCGATCGCGTCTTTCGTGAAGTCGAAGTGATCGTGCTTGAGCGATTGCGTCACCGGCTAATCCAGAAGAAGGAAGCCGAGCGCCGGATCCTGCTGCGCAACATGGCCGGTGGCGTGTCAGAGATTCGCGCGAAGTCCGCGGACAATCCAGTGGTGAGCTTGCTCGGCGAGGGACTCGACTTCGTCGTCGTCGACGAGGCCGCGCGCTTGAAGCCGCTCATCTGGCAGAACCACGTGTCGCAGCGCTTGATCGACAAGCGCGGCTGGGCGCTCCTGATCTCAACGCCGAAGGGCAAGGGCTACTTCTACGACCTGTTCCGTCGCGGCCAGGGGCAGGCGCGCGACGCAGAGCACGAGTCGTGGAACATGCCGAGCTGGACGAACCCGCTGCTCGATCGCGACCTGATCGAGGCCGAACGCGACAAGCTGCCGCAGCGCGTGTTCGAGCAAGAGTACGGCGCCGCGTTCGTCGAAGGCGCGGGCGCGGTGTTTCGCAACGTGCGTGAAGTCGCGACGGGCGAATGGAAGGAGCCGCAGCACGGCGAGGTGTACTTCGGCGGGCTCGACCTCGCGAAGGTCGAGGATTTCTCCGTGCTCACGATCATCAACGCACAACGCGAAGTGGTGTTCGTCGATCGCTTCCATCGCCTCGACTGGGGCTTGCAAGTCGCTCGCATCCGCGCGGCGCTGCAGCGCTACAACAGCGCGCGCGCGACGTGCGACGTCACGGGCGTGGGCGACCCGATCTACGAGCAGCTGCGTCGCGACGGGTGCGCGATCTCGCCGTACCCGTTCAGCGCGAAGAGCAAGGCCGCGCTCATCGAGAACCTCTCGCTGATGCTCGAGCAGCGCACGCTCGTGTTGCCGCGGCCGGAGATCTGCCCGGAGCTGGTCGACGAGCTCGAGTCGTTCGAGTATTCGGTGACCGAGAGCGGCCATGTGCGCACCGGCGCGCCGGGTGGCGGGCACGACGACACGGTCATCTCGCTCGCGCTCGCGGCCTGGCAGGTGAGGAAGGTCGGGGGCGGGTTCAAGTGCTGGCGCGCGGGGCCGAGGTGGGGGCCGTAGGGGAGCGGTGATCAAGGCGGCGATCCACGCTTGCCAAGCTTCCTACGCACCCACTCTTGCGAAAAACTCCGCCGTAACCCCTTGTCGGCACTCCAGCTGTGAATGTTCCAGGCAGAGGCGCGCATCTGTCCACGCGGCGCCGCGTTTACGCTCCGATTCGACCGCGCTCACACGGGAGAACAAGTCATGAGTCCGAACCGCGTCGCAGGGAAATCCAGCAAGGAAATCGAACGATCCACGCTCGACCGTGCCTCCGAGCTTCGGGAGCGAGCGGAGATCGAACTTTCGAAGCTGCTCGCCGAATCCGACCGTCGCGAGGCCGAGACGAAGGCGAAGAACACCCGCTTCTTGGAAGAGGCGAGGCGGATGCGTGCGCTGATGGAAGCGCTCTCGAACGCCGGGATGTACCCGGTGATCGCATCAGACGAGGCGACGATCGCGGAGTGGGCCTCGATGTGGCTCGGTGTCGCGCAGCAGCTCAAGCTCAACGAGTGTGAGCACCTGGTTGATCAGGTCGAGGCGCCCGATGACCCCGACTACGAGCTGGCCCGTTCTCTCATGCGACGTGCGCTCGCCGGCGACAGCCAGCAGCAGCTCACGCGCTCGTTGGTGGACATGTTCCGCAAGCCTGAAGGTGGGTACCGATGTCTCAAGCTCGACTGCTTCTTCCTCCTCTTGCGCGACGCTGTTCAAGAGCACTGGTGCCCCGCAGTGCGAACGGAGCCGGCGGTGGAATCTGCTGCGTTCTCAGCAAGCTTCTCTCCAGAGGCGGTGGTCCGACATCGACTGCCGGATGAGAAGCAAGCCGCACGCGTGCTCAAGGTCTGGCGTCGGATTCAGCTTGAACCTGAGCCGATGGTGCCCGCAGCGAAGCTCCGCGAACTGGGGCTGTCGCCGCACACGGTATTCGCGGAGTCCCAGCGTTGGAGGTTCGGGATCGACTACGACGGTACGGGCGGTCGGAACCGACGCTACGCGCGCTCGACCTTGAGCACCTACGCCTTGTTCTCCTGGAGTCCGCGTCGAGGTCGCTCCAATGAGAAGTAGCCGGTCTGGCTCTTGAGTCGAAGTTTCGACTGTAGAGTCGAAGTTCCAACTCAACGGATCGGATCAACACCCGAGTGGGATCGCGGGTTACATCGGCATTCGCAGCGCAACGACGCGCTTCGAGGCCGATCCGATGCACGAACTAGTTTCCCTGGCAGTTGCTTCCCGCCGCCTTGGCGTCCACGTAACGACGCTGCGCACGTGGGTGCGCAACGGCACGGTGCCCGCGTACCGCGTTGGGCAGCGGTTCACTCGCGTGGACTGGAACGAGCTGCTCGCGGCGATCCAGCTCTCCCAGATTGGGGCGCCCACCGTTGAGCGCGAGCGGGGCGATGCGAGCGTCGAGGCGGCGCGGAGCGCGTCGTGAGCGACGAAGTCCCCGAGACCAGCGAGTCCACGGACGCCGTCGAGGGCGCCGCGAGCAACGACGCGTCTGACGTCGCTGCGATCGCCGGCGCATCCGAAGTCGTGGAGATCGCCGAGACCGCCGAGGTTGCCGAGACCCTGCTGGCCGAGCCCGAGCCCGAGCCCGAGCGCAGCGCGCTCGACGCGGCGCTCGCGTACAGGAAGGCCGGGATCTCGGTGCTGCCGATCCGCGCTAACGGCTCCAAGGCGCCGGCGATCAGTTCCTGGAAGGCGCTCCAGCAGACGCCAGCAGAGGAGCTGGTGATCCGCCTGTGGTTCCGCGAGCAAGTCGGCGTCGGGATCGTGACGGGGAGCGTGAGCCGGATCGAGGTCATCGACTTCGACTGGCCCGAGCTTTTCGACAAGTGGTGGGCGCTCGTAGCTGAGATCAAGCCGCGTCTGCTCGAGTTCGTCGCGGTCGTTCAGACGCCCAAGGGTTACGGGCGGCACGTCTACGTTCCGATTTCGAAGCCCGGTCCGAACCGCAAGCTCGCGATGCGCCGTGTCCAGCAGCCCGACGGCAGCTGGAAACGGGAGACGATGATCGAAACCCGCGGGGAGGGCGGCTACGTCCTCGCGCCGGGATGTCCGGGAGCGTGCCACCCCAGCGGCAACCGGTACGTTCACATCGGCGGGCGGAAGATCGAGGACCTGCGGCGCAACAAGCTGCCGCCGCCGCTCCCCGACGAGTTCAAGCTCCTCTTCGAGTGCGCCGAGTCGTTCAACGAGGACGTCGAGCCCTCGCGTTTGGTGGACCAGGTCGTGGTCAACGGCACGACGCTTTCCGCCGGCATGCCGAGGACCACGGACGCCGACGGGCGAGTGCTCCCTGGCTCCGACTTCAACGAGCGCGCATCGTGGGAGGAGATCCTCCTTCCCCACGGCTGGACGCTCGTGCAGGAGGACGCCGAGCGCAAGCTCTGGCGAAGACCTGGCAAGCAAGGGCCGGGCATCTCTGCCACGACGGGGTTCTGCGCTGGCGACCTCTTCTACGCGTTCAGCACGAACGCCGCGCCCTTCGAAGCCAACCAGGCCTACAACAAGTTCGCGGCCTACACGATTCTGCAATGCGGCGGCGACTTCAAGGTGGCCGCGCGTGAGCTGCGTGCGGCGGGCTTCGGATCGGCGGGTTCGGGCGCACCGACACCGGGATCGCGCGAACGCCCCGAAGGGGAAGACAACAAGCAGCTCAACCCGAAGTTCCGGGCCCTGCTCGCCGAGTACGAGACATTCCCGGTCGGCACCTTGCCGGAGTTGCTCCGCCCGGTCGTGACGCAGGTGAGCAAGTCGATGGGGTGCGACCCGGGCTACACGGCGCTTCCGATTCTGGCGGTCGCGGCCGCCGCGATCGGAAACACGACGCGGATCGAGCTCAAGCGCGGTTGGACAGAACCCAGCGTGCTGTGGGCCGTGCTCGTAGGGCGAAGCGGACAGATGAAGTCCCCTGCGCTCGACTTCGCGCTCAAGGCGGCGCAGAAGTTCCAGGCCGCGGCGCTCAAGGAGTTCGAGGACACGAAGCGCAAGTACGAAGGGGAATTCGCGCGCTACGAGCTGGAGGTCAAGTCCTGGAAGAAGCACAGGTGCGTCGGCGATCCCCCCGAGAAGCCGAAGGAACCCGTGGCGCCCCGGATGGTCTGCTCCGATGCGACAGTCGAAGCCGCCGCGATGCTGCTGCGAGACCAGCCTCGGGGGCTCGTCCTCGGGCGCGATGAGCTTGCGGGCTGGGTGAGGGGCTTCGACCAATACAAGCAGGGTAAGGGGGCGGACGTCACCCACTGGCTGGAAATGCATCGAGCGGGCCAGATGATCGTGGACCGCAAGACGGCGAACCCCAGGCTGATCACGGTCCCGATGGCGGCGCTGTCGGTGGCCGGTGGCGTCCAACCCATGGTCCTGAAGCGGGCGCTTGAAGAAGAGCACCGCGTGAACGGGCTCGCGGCGCGCCTGCTCTTCGTGAACCCGCCGCGTGCGCCGAAGGTCTGGACGGAGGAGGACGTGCCACCCGAGATCGAGGCGACCTGGGAGGAGGTGCTCGGGGCGCTCTACCAGATCCCGCTCTCGCTCGATGAGGACGGCACACCGGTTCCCCGGGTGCTGCGTCTGTCGCCTGAGGCGAAGACCGAATGGGTCGCCTTCTACAACGAGCTCAACGTTGCAGCCACCTGCATGGGCGAGGACATGGCGGCGGCGTGGTCGAAGCTCGAGGGCTACACCGCGCGCTTCGCCCTCATCATGGAGATGCTCGGGCGCGCATGCGGCGAGGCCGCCGAGAGCGAGTTCGTGGACGTCACGAGCATGCGTTCGGGCATCACGCTCGCGAAGTGGTTCGGTCGCGAAGCCGAAAGGACCTACGCGGAGCTCAACGCGACCGACGAGGAGATGACCGTGCGTGCCCGAGTACTCCTGATCCGCCGGCATGGCGGGCAGGTGACCGTGCGGTCCTGGCAGCGCATCCGGTCGCTCGCGACCTCGGACGAAGCCGAGGCAGAGCTCAAGCTCCTCGTCGAGCAAAAGGTCGCCGACTGGGAGAACGTCCCGTCGGGACCTGACGGCGGTCGTCCGACACGGCTCCTGGTGCTCCGATTGGCGGAGTCGTCTGACAAAACCCCCAAGGGCGAGGCCGCGGATGGGGTTCTGTCAGAGGTCGGCATAGAGAATGGGGAAAACTGCATTTCTGGGGGAGCGCCAGCAGAAGGGCTTCTGGAAGCCGACGAGGGGGTTTTTGAGAAGGAGGAGGAGGGGAGAGTTCAAAGCTTTGGGCTTCCCTCTGACACAACCTCCCTCGATCTCGACACACCTCTTGAGGCCCTGACCTCCGAAACATCGTTTTCAGGTACATCTACCGGCGACTCTGACACAACCCCCGTGGCGGTGCCGTCCGAGGGGGTTTTGTCAGACGGACCCCCGCTGAACGAGGGTTCGGAGCCCGACGCCGGCGCGACCGAGCCCGTTGGTGACGACGGCTGGGAGGACGCGCAGCCGTGAGCGCCATCGACGACCTCCTCGAGTCGCTGCGTCGGAGTGGCGTCGCCATCCGTGCGCACCAAGGGCGGCTGCAGCTACGGCCTCGCACCGGTGTCGACGCTGCCACGCTCGCCGAGATCGAGCGCTACAAGCCGGCGCTGCTCGTGCGGCTGGCGTCGGGAGGTGGCGCGCCGCCGTCGGCCCCGCGCCCTGCGCTGGCGACCTCAGTGCCGACCGCGATGAGCGCGTCC
>JABWBL010000257.1 GCA_013360535.1 Planctomycetaceae bacterium | reverse complement strand
CACGGCGGCCAGCGCCGCGAGCATCCCCGCCGCGACGAGCCACACCGGCGTGCGCCCGATCGTGACGCGCAGTGCGTGCAGGAAGATCCAGCGCGGCAGCTCCGGCTCGCGCGGGTCCTGGTCGCGGGGATCCTCGAAGCCGTTCATCCGCCGATCCCCGCCTGCCAGTGCAAGAGCTGCAGCCAGCGCTGGAACGCACGCTCCGACCAGCGCACGGGCGCGAGACCGTCGGGCGCGTCGAACCACGCGTCGTTCGAGCGGTCGGTGTCGAGCGGCACGAGCCCATCGGGGTCGACGCGCACGCTCGCGAGCTTCCTCGCGCCGGTGTGCTCGAGCTTGAGCCAACGCTTCTGCGCCTGCTCCTCGCGCGTCCACGTGCGCCGCTCGCGCGTGCCATCGTCGAACACGAGCTCGACCTCCACCGGCAGGCACAGCTCGCCGCGCCGCACGACCGTCACGCGCGCTTTCCACGGGCGCTCCGCCGGCGCGCTCGCGGGCTCTTTCGCGGCGTTTTCCGCGCTTTCCTGCGCCACGATCGCCTGCGGCACGCTGGTCACATCCGGCGCCTCGAGTCCCTTGGGCTCGCGCGCGCGCGCCTGCTCGACCGACACGCTCCAGTCGACGGTGCCCGTGCCGCGGAACACGTCCTCGAAGAACCACTGCACGTCGACACCCGCGCCCGCGCAGAACGTGTCGAAGAAGTCCTGCGGGTAGGGATGGCGCTGGCGCCACGTCTCCGAGTAATGCCGCATCCCGGCGAGGAACTTCTCGCGCCCGACGAGGCCGCTCAGCGTGCGCAGCGCGATCGCGGTGCGCACGTAACTGTTGAGCGAGTACGAACGCTGGTCGAGGTGGCGGAACCCGAGCGTGTCGAGCGGATCGACCTGCGGCGCCGACAGCGCTCGCACGCGATCATTGTCGCGGGGATCGCTCGACTGCTGCACGTACGTGACCAGCGGCTGCTCGCGCCACCAGCCGATCGCGCCGTCGATCTCGAGCGGCTTCAGGTCCCAGTCGAGCCACGGCAGCGGGATCGCGCGGCCCGCGAGCGCGCCGGCGAGTCCCTTCGCGCTCGGCCCCGGAACGGGCGCGACGCCCTCGAGCGGAACGCCCGCGAAATCCGTGCTCGCGAAGGAACGCCCGAAGGCGCGCGCGAGCGTCTCCGAGTCGCTGAAGGAGTTGAGCCCCTCGTCGAGCCAGCCCGCCTCGAACTCGTTGTTGCCGACGAGCCCGTACCAGAACTGGTGGCCCGCCTCGTGCACGACCACGCCCTCGGGCACGTGCGAGCGCTCGGTCGGCCACAGGCGCGTGCCACCGGTGATGAGCGTCGGATATTCCATGCCTCCCGCCGCGCCCGCGCCCCAGGCCGGATCGACGACGGTGATGTGGCTGTGCGGATATTCGCCGAACCACAGGCCGTAGAAGAACAGCGCCGCGCACGCCGCCTCGTAGTGGCGCTCCCACTGGCGCTCGCGCTCGGGCTGGATCAGCACCGTCACCTCGACGTTGCGCAACCGCAGGTTCTTCTTGGGGCCGAGCGCCTTTTGCACGGCCGCGACCTCGACGTCGAAGCGCTGCAGCCACGCGTCGAAGTGGAACGTGCGCTTGGGACTCTTGAAGTCGGGATCGGCCGCCCACGCGAAGTCGTGCACCCACGGCGCCCGTCCGTCGGGGCCGAGGTGCTCGAGATCGGCCGGCGCCGGAGCGACGAAGCGCGTGCGGACACGGTCGCCGACGAGCTGCGGCGGCTCGGCCAGCACGCCGGTGGCGCCGATCTTCTTCTCGTATTCCGCCGGCAGGTCGAGCGTGACGTCCCAGGCGCCGTAGTCGCTGTAGAACTCCGTCGAGGCGTGGAACTGGTGGCAGTTCCAGCCGCGTGCGCCCTCGAACACGCCGAGTTTGGGGAACCACTGCGCGAGGAACAGGAAGTTGCCCTTGTAGCCCGTGCGCCGCCGCACGCGCGGGATCTGCGCGTCCCACGCGACGTCGATCTCGAGCGTCTCGCCCGGCTTGACCTCGCGCGGCAACGTGCAACGCACGACGGTGCGATCGAACTCGTTGTCGTCGTCGGGGGTCTCGATCGTGAGCGTCGGCAGCAGGTCGGTGTCCTGCGCCTGCAGGCGCGTGATGCGCTGCCAGCCCCAGCCCTCGTCGATCGTGACGCCGCGCAGCTTGCCGCCGGACTCCGTCAGGTGCGTCGAGCGCAGGCTCGAGAACGCATTCCAGTACAGGTGGAACCACAGCTCCGAGGTCGGCGTGTCGGTACGGTTGGTGAACCGCACCGTCTCGGTGCCCGAGAGCGTCATCGGGCCAGTGTCGACCCGCGCGGTGATCGAATAGTCGACCCGGTTGCCGGGGGGGTCCCCGGGCTGGCTTCCCGGGCTTGGCACGCGGGGGGCCGCCGCCGCGGGCAGGCCCGCGAGCGCCAGCATCAGCGCGAGCGGTGCGAACCCCCGGAGGCCGAGCATGGCCCCATGGTGGCGGAAAGCCCCGTCGGCTGGCAAGGGAGCTGGCTCCTAAATCCCGTTGGGACAAAGGTTTGGGGTGGTGCTCGAAATCCTTCCTCAAGCCGCTCAAGCCACGCCCACGGCGACCGAAAACCCCTGTGCCCAGAGAGCCCTCCTCAGCGGGAGACTCCCGGCACCGGCTCCCCCAACACCACCACGCGGAAAAAACGTCACGAGATCTCGAGGACCTGTCGATAGCAGCCCCGACACCTCTCAGCGTCCGCTCCGCGGAGGACACCATGCAGATCCAGCCCAACACGCCCGACAGCAACCCGAACCTGCGCTTCGACCCCACGCGCGGTGCCCGGGAAGTCCAGAAGAGCCGCGCCCAGGCGCCCGAAGCCCAGAGCCCGGAGACGCCGTCCGCGGACCTTGACGCAGGGGCCGCCCGCATCAAGGAAGCGCGCGACGAGTACTACGCCCAGCGCCAGCAGCGCGTCTCGAACCTGCGCCAGAACTACACGCGCAACCACCCCACCCTGGTCGAGGACGGGATCAAGGCCGCGCGCGACGACTACCGCGACAAGCTCGAGGTTCGCCGCCAGAACACGCAGGCCTCGCAGACCGACTCCACCAAGTCGGACTCGATCGACATCCAGGCCGTCCCGACGCGCCTGAACGACGAAGTGGTCAAGCGCCTCGACTCGGTCGACAGCGAACGCGCCGAACGGATCCAGCAGCTGCGCTCGCTCTACCTCGACGGCCGCCTCAACACGCGCGAGCTGATCGAGCGCGCCGCCAAGCGCCTGCTCGGCGGCTAGCCCCGCCGGCCGCACCTCCCGCGCGCCCCAGAAACGGTCCGGAGCTCCTCCGGGCCGTTTCTTGTGCTTTCGGGGCGAGCGCGACGAGCACGCTCCGACCTCGCCGCCCGGTCTGCAAGGAGCACGATGCGGTGCGCGTGGAGCTGGCCGAGCTGTTCCGGATGCGCTGACGGGCCCGTCCCGGGGGCCCTTGCCGGATAAGGTAAAACTTTTTACCTTAGGCGTCCGATGGCTGCAACTGACTATGAGTGGGGGTTTTACGGCCGCCGCGAGCAGCTCGGGCAACTGCGTTCCATCGTCTCCCGCGGACGCTTTTTCTTCCTGCGCATTTCCGGTCGGCGACGCATCGGAAAGACGAGCCTCGTGCACGAGGCCCTGCAGGCCGAGCGCCGGGAGCAGGTGCTCTACATCCCCACTCCCGACTCCGACCCGGCTGGGGTCGTCGCCAACGCGCGCGAGTTCCTCGAGTCGTTACGGGTCGATGTGCCGGCTCCCACGGATCTGCGCTCGCTCGCTGCCTCCATCGGGATCGCGATCCGCCGTGGGTACGTCGTGGCCCTCGACGAGTTCCAGTACTTCTCACGCAAGGTGCTGTACGACTTCAACTCGTACCTGCAGACCGAGGTCGACGCGCTGACGGCGGAGGCTGCCGCCGTGCGAGGCGGCCTGATCGTCCTGGGTTCGATCCACACCGAGATGTCGGCCCTGCTCGAGGACCGCGACGCGCCGCTCTTCAACCGCGTGACCGACACGCTCGAGCTGGGGCACCTCGACATCGAGTCCGTGCTCGAGATCCTGCGCATTCACTCGGAACCAGAACCGGAACGCCTGCTGTTCCTCTGGAACCTGTTCGAGGGCGTGCCGAAGTTCTACCGCGACGGCTTCGAGCAGGGCGTGCTGGCGGCCGAGCGACGCGAAGTCCTGAAGCGCCTGTTTTTCTCGAGCGCATCGCCCCTGCGCAGCGAGGCGGAGAACTGGTTCCTGCGCGAGCTGCGCGGTCGTTACGACCTCGTGCTCAAGTACATCGCGCGCCACCCCGGCTGCACGAACGGCGAGATCGATGCCCACGCGAGTTCCGAGGATCCGAGCAGCGAGCGGCAGGTGGGCGGCTACCTCAAGGTCCTGCGCGAGCGGTACCAGATGGTCGAGCAGCTCAAGCCGATCTTCGCGAAGCCGACGACGCGCAACTCGCGCTACTACATCAGCGACAACTTCCTCCGCTCGTGGCTGTCGGCCCTGGCGACTCCAGCGGCCTCGATCACGTTCCGGCCCGTCGAGGAGGCCCTCGCGGAGGCGGACGCGAGACTCGTCGAGGCGGAAGGACACGGACTGGAGCGGCTGGTCGGGCGACTCTACGAGGAGAGGTCGCGCAAGCGGCGCGGCGGCTTCCCGTTGAGCCACCGCATCTTGGGCTACTGGGACTCGAGCGACACGGAGATCGATCTCGTCGCCCTCAACGAGCCGGCGAAGGTGCTTCGCCTGGCCACGTGCAAGCGAACCGCGGACCGCGTCGCGGAAGACCTCTCCAGCTTCGACGGGCATACGGAGCGCTTCTTGCGCGCGCAACGCCGCTTCAGCGACTGGAGGGTCGAGAAGGTCGCCATCACGGTTCGGCACACCGAAGCCACTCGGAGAGCGGTCGAGCGCCGTGGTTGCATCGCAGAGGACCTCATCGACCTGACCCGCGACCTGTGAGCGACAACGCCGACCGACGGTGCCAGTAGCTCGGAACCTGCCGCGACGGCCGGACTAGCGGGTCAGCGCGGCTCGAAGGTGCGGGCGACCTCGCCGGCGGCGAAGCGCAGGAACGAGCGCGGCGAGAGCAGCACGACGGTGGAATCGTCGGCGGCGCCGCCGGCGTCGAGGCGGCGGGCCTGGTAGATGTCGATCGACTCGCGCACGCGCGCCTCGGACGTGTCGAGGTCGAGGTCGGCGATCCAGATCGGCAGGCCGGTCTCGACAGGGACGAGCTCGAGCTTCACGCCGAGGGCGAGCGGGGCGTAGCTCTCGAAGTGCGTGACCGTGCCGACGAGCAGGCCGTCGAGGCGGAAACGGCGCGCGGCGGTGAGGATCGTGTTGGGCGAGTACGTGCCGCGCTGGTGAGCGGCAGGCTGCGTCACTTCCTCCAGGTCGGAGTCGCCCAGCAGCACGATCTCGAACGGGGCGGTGCGCGAGAGCTCGAACGCGAGCGACTGCTGCAGCTCGCGCAGGCGCGCCTGTTCGCGCACGTCGCAGGCGAGCGGAAGCAGGCCGACACGCCGGAGCGGGTAGCTCGCGAAGTCGGAGGTCGAGCGCGTGCGCGCGAGCGTCGGCGGC